>CALFEN010000035.1 GCA_937950065.1 uncultured bacterium
GGCGACCACCGAGATCTACACTCTTTCCCTACACGACGCTCTTCCGATCTTTAGGAACTTTTTATTTTTATATAGTGAGAAATTCTTGTTTAACAAGGGATCTATCAAAAAATAAATAAAGACGACATTAAATTCAAAAGTTAGAATTCCGAGTACTATAGATACGATCATAAAAAAATAATTCTTACTCTGTTTAATAATAAATATACTATAGTAGTAATATAATGTTGTTAGAAAGAAAAATAATCATAACGTATAAAATCTAGCTAAATTTACAAGTCCAAAACCGAAATCTGCAAAACATATTAATCCGAAGATAAGTAGTATTAACTTTTTATCAGCCTTAAAGATATTGAGTATTTTATAGAGATAAAATAGTATTCATATAAATATCACAATATTTGGTAGTCTTACTGTAAATTCATTTGTCCCCAAAAATAAAGTGAATAAAGAGACTAGATAATGGTAAGGGACTCATCTAAGATAACATATTTTTGTATTTATATCGCAGGGTATTCGATTTTGATTGATAAGATAACTATAAAATGTGGTATATCCTTCATCATTTACGATTCCAAGATGTCATAGGTTCCAAAGTCTCAATGCTATAGATATACTACATATAAATATTAAAATTATCAAAAAAAATTTTTTATTAATATTAGAAGTTTTTGTATCAAAATTAGTATTCTTAAGAAGTGAGATTCAGGATAATATTGTCCAGAATACTAATCCTATCTCCACCGTATCTGGGAGGAAAGTTTTATTTATATATACACTATAACTTGAAATCCAATTCGCAAATAATAAACAAATTGATACAAAAAAACTATAATATAATAATTTTTTTAATTTTTCAGAGATTAAATTTCTTCATGCTGCAAGAATTACCGTAAAGAAAGTCAGAAATAGTAAGAGAATAACATTTGAATTTATAAAAAAAATACTATTCCAAAAACAGAATACAATAAAGATAAATACTATTGAAAAAAAAAGTTTTTGTTCTTTATTCATCAATTTTATTATATTTAAAACGTTTGGAATATAATATCTTTTTAAGAAAAAAATTATTTATTCCTGAAACATCAATTTTAAATCTTCATCTTTGATGTTTTCCGGACTTCGCATAGGTTCAAATGTTATTTCTACATCTACCTCCATTTCAGGAAATTCTTTATTTATTCAAGTTTTTACCATTTCTATGAGGTAGTCTCACATAGGACATACCGGAGATGTAAATGTCATCAATACAAAAATTTTGTTTTCTTTTATAGTGACGTCATATATCAGTCACAAAGTATATATGTCAACCAAAGGGAATTCAGGGTCGTATACCTCTTTTAGTATATTTGTTATTTTATCTATATCGTTAGAATTTGTTTTCGTCATCTTTCACTGTTAGTATCTGTAAAAAAATAAATACTATAAGTATTATAAGTCATAATATTTTTGTCCATTTTTCCATTATGATCAGAGAAATATTTATCATAAAAAAAAGTCATATCAGTAGGGAAAGCTTGTAACTTCTAGAAGCTATAGTTATATTTTCTTTTTGAGAAAAAATTTTTTGAGTGATATAAAAAATGTAAAAGCTGACTCCCCATATTATCAAAAATATTCAAATAAACCCAAATGATAAAGCAACAACAGGATCTTTGTAAGGATTTATTTTGGTATATACATAATATATTATGCTTGTTCCTACTATTATTTTTAGTAGGGATCCAATATTATAAAAAAGCATTTTTCTGTTTGATATAAGTTAAATTTATTCTTCCACGTTTACTTCATCTATCTCGTCTTCGTCTACAAGCACTTCCTGGATAGAAGGGATATATAAAAAATTATTTCACATTTGATAAAATTTATAATAGAGTTTTTGCCATATGTTGGCTATTAGCGGTATGATAGTATATGCAAGGATCGGAGGTGTAACAAGTAGTATTTCAGTTTTGGAATCACTTCATATAATTCATGAACTAAGTTTGTATATCACCAAGAATATCGATATAGTAATACTGAGTCATATAGTTGTTCCTATCATATAAGCACCAGCATAATTTGGGTTTGTAATAAATTCTATGATAGATGCCGAAAAAAATACACTAAATATTATGTTAAATGCAAGTATTATAAAAAGACTTTTGATATCATTGAAAAATATAATATAAAGCGGTGCTATTATAAAGAATAGTAATATATTTACTATAAGTGTTAGACTAAACATTTTTCCAAGATCATAGTATTTGTTTGGGAAAAACAAATTATATATTCAGGATATTATTATATTTCAGACCAGAGAACAGATAAAAGCTATAATTATAAGTATAAAAGGCAGTAATGGATTGCTATTACTTTCAAATGCCTCTTTTAGTATCTCTCCAACAAGTATTAATATAATAAAAACGAGTATAGCAAGAATTATTCAAACAGCAAATCATATAAGTGTTTTTGCTACTATTTCTCATCAGGACGGGTTATTTGGTTCTATAATTACTCATCTGTCCATTTTTTTTCTTTTTTTATAAATAAAATTAATTACAAGTTATCTTTTTTATCACATTTACAAAGTTTTCAGCATCTTTTTGTACATCGGATGAAAAAGATATTATATATCAGTTTTTCCCACTTACAAAGTAATACTGGTTGATATAATAAGATTTTCTCTTTTCATTATTTACGTCTTCTCACTCTTGAGGTATTGAGATTATGCTATATGTACCGTTTATCTCTGTTCATTTACATTTAAAATTCAAATCAGCTGTTTTTATAATTTTGGTTCATTGTATGTTTGCCTGCAATTTTTCTACGTTTATTTGTCCAAAGCTACCGCCGCTTAAACCTTCACTTACAGTGGTTTTGGCTATCATTACATTTACATCAAATCAATCCTTTTGAGATGCAGGTTTTTGTAAGCTTTTATAACTTTGTTTATGATTTGTTTATTTTCTACAAGAGTTCAGTCTGTTTTTTTATAAGTCTGATCTATATCTATAGCAAAACCGTCAAAATCAATTTTCTGTGTTTTGCTAGTACCGCATCATGCTAGTATTATACTAAATCAAAATAAAAAAAGCAAGATTTTTTTCATTATTTTTTGTAAAATATGTAAATAACAGCAAGTATCACTCAAATTATCAGTCAAATTACAAAATATTTGGTATATAGTTTAGCTGCAGCTGGAGAGTCTTTTTCGTCTTTTAGTATAAAAAGGCTTGATATAATATAACCTATTACTATTCATACAAAAATGAGATAACCAGGCATGGCTACCTGTCATACCATATCAAAAGTTTCTTTCCCCAACATCTGTTCTCCTTTCAAAAAAAGTATTCCCATACAAAATGATAGTATAAAAAATATCAGATTGATGCTTTTCATAAATTTTTCCATTTTAAAATATTATTTTACTAAATTATGCAATTTTCTTAAGTTGTATTTTTCAGTCTTTGTCTATACCAATGATTTTTACAGTGATTTTTTCTCAACCCTTAAATAATGTTCTGGCATCAGGAATATATCCATCAGAAAGGTTCTTTACATGGCAGAGACCTTGTTTGTTTTTACTTAAGTTTACAAACACTCCATAAGTTTCCACTCTGGATACCGTTCATTCTATAACATCTCATTCTTGTGGAGTTCGGGTAATAGATTTTATAATTTCCAAAGCTCTGTCAGCACCTTCACGGCTTTTGGCTGTGATAAAGCAGGTGCCGTCTTCTAGGAAATCTATCTTTACTCAAGTTTCTTTTATTATTTCGTTTATTACTGATCCTCCAGGTCAGATTACGTCTTTTACCTGTGTTGGTTCTACTTTGAGAGTTATTATTTTTGGTGCGTTTGGGCTTGTTTGAGGTCTAGGGGTATCCAATGTCTGCAGCATAAATTCAAGTATTTCAGCTCTTCAAATATTAGCTCTCTGGATAGCGGTTTTTACTATATCCAGAGTAAGACCTTTGATTTTCATATCCATCTGCAGGGCAGTGATACCGTCTCTTGTTCCTGCTACTTTGAAGTCCATATCTCATACAAAATCTTCCAGTCATTGTATATCTGTAAGTATTTCATAATTCAAATTTTCATCGCTTATAAGACCCATAGCTATTCAGCTGACAGGTTTGGATATAGGCACTCATGCATCCATCAATGACAAACATCATCAGCATACACTAGCCATAGAAGTTGATCAGTTGCTGCTTAATACTTCAGAAACCACTCTGATAGTATAAGGGAAATCTTCCTTGCTTGGTAAAACTTTTTCTAGTGCTTTTTCTGCAAGTTTACCGTGTCATATTTCTCTTCTGCCTGCTCATCTTCG
>CALFEN010000036.1 GCA_937950065.1 uncultured bacterium
TCATAGTCTGCGGTTTCAAATAATTTTTTAAAACTACCTCGTTTTGTAAAGATAGTTTGTGCTATAGTTTGCCAGGTTTTTATATGTTTATTTGGCTGTAGTGCGATTTTGTATTGTATCAAATAATTTCTCAATAATTCTTCAGGCATAGTTGCACAGAGTTTTATATCAAAGACTTTTTTGGTTTCTTGATTATTGTATGTTTTTAATGCTGCTTCCCATAATTTATAGCTGTTTCTTTGATAATTTAGACTCATTGGCAATGTGAAATATGCTATACGTAATTCTGTTTCAGTTTCCTTAAATACAGGGCTTGTATCTTCAGGCATAGTTTGAATCCCCAAAAGTCAGTGCTTGTATGCATAGAGAAGTTTTTTACAATTTGAAATTATAGCTTCTTTGTCCATATTCAGTATTTTTTGTAAATTTAATATTTTTAGCTCCGACTTTGTCTGTGCAGAGACATTGCAACAGCACTATAATTTATAAAGAGCCAATGGCTCTTAGTCCCACATTATATATCTATCATCAAGTCAAGGGTAAATGGATTTTATTTTTATTACATCTCACCTTTTTATTCATTTTCTTTCCCAGTCCTTGAGTATGAGTTTTTTGCCGAGCGTATCCCAAAACCGTAGTTCTGCTTCGTCATTGCCCCAAGGTAGTGCAAAAACATAATAACAAACATCTTCGTCAAGTATTTCTCGGATATTTATATATTTTGCCTCTGATTCGTTGATATATCATTGGTCAAGAAGCTTGTCTCTTTCCCAGTCTGTAACGTCTTCTATATAATTAGTAATAATCTTTTTGGATTTAAATTTGTCAAAATCAAGAATATCTTTGGAATCAAAGTTTTTTATTTTAAGAGAAATATTATTTACAAAATTTTCTATCCCAAACCTTGTAAAGCATGAAATAGTAGAAATATTATTTTTTAATATATTTTTAGTTATTTTTAATTTTTTTGATATTTTTTCCAAAAAGTGTTTTTGGTATTCACTCAAAATTTCTTCATCATCTATAGTGTCATATTTATTAAATACAAAATAGATAAGTTTTTTGAGAATAACGTATTTCTCTTTACCAAAATATCATACTACTTCAAGTATTATCTGATTGTCCTCTGTAGTAATATCAATACTTATATCGTCTATTTTTTCTCCAAACTCGAGAGAGCCGGTAAATCTTTCTTTGATATAAGAAATAATTTCATCGTAGATTTGTCAGATTTCGTCTATACCTGTTTCATATCTGGAAATATCAAGCACAAACGCCCATACTTTGGCTTTGAGTACGTGCCTCAAAAATTCTGTACCAAGTCATTTACCTTGAGAAGCTCATTGTATTAGTCAAGGCACATCTACCACGTTGAAGGCAAAATCTCAAGTTTTTACTACGCCGATATTTGGTACTAATGTAGTAAAATGATAATCCGCTGTTTTTGCTTTGGTGTTTGAAATTGTGTTTATGATAGTGGATTTTCCTACGCTTGGTGTGCCTATCAGTGCCAAATCTCATAGAAGCTGTAATTCCAGAGTTATCTCCATACTTTGTCAAGGTTCGCCAAGTAGAGCAAAATCAGGATATTGTCTGGTAGATGTTTTGAAATGGATGTTTCCAAGTCATCATCTTCATCACTTTACTATCAAAAATTCTTCTCCATCTTTGATAAACTGACAAAGTATCTCTCATTTTTCATTTTTTATAACGGTTCATATAGGAACCGGTAAATACATATTTTCAGCGTTGGCACCATACATATCTTTTTTCATACCTGGTTGCCCATCGTCAGCTTTATATTTTTTTTTAAATTTATATTTTATTAGGGTATTTTCGTCTTTGCTGCAGACTAGGAAAATATTCCCTCCTTTGCCACCGTCTCATCAGGCAGGCCCTCCGAATTCTTCATATTTTTCGTGTCTGCCTGTAGCTGCTCATCTTCATCAGTTCCCGGCTTGCAGCAGGACTTTTACTTTATCATAAAATTTCATTGCTTACTTAAGTTATTTTTTAAAATAGTGTCTGTGCGTGTTATAATCCTATCCAGTACCTTTTTTTTCAGTTTATTATATCTTGTAATATTCAACCGTTCTTTTCTATTATTTCGCAGGATCAGATACTGTTTTTTTTACAAGTTAATAATACTTTTTTTAGTCATATTCTTTTTGCTTCTTCCAGTGTTAATTCCAAAATTTTTGTTCAATATCATTTATTACGTGCAGAAGGGAGTATTACATATCATATATTTCATCACCTATTGATTGATCAGTCCTCCAGTTCATGCATCAGTTTAACTATTCATACGGGTTTGTCATCTATAAAGAAACAAAATGTAGTGATTGGACTTTGTTGTGATTTCAATCATATTCATAGGGACTCATTCTCTTTCGTAATCTTTCGTTGTTCAAATTCTTCCAAATTTTTTCAGTTCATCTCGTTACTGATTCAGTTGCTGTCCAACGGGATTTCCTGTAATAATTGATAGACATCTTCTCCGCTATCTTTTCAAATTTCTTTTAATTTAAAGTCCATTATTTTTTATTGCATTATTAAAACTTACTTTTCGTTATATGTCTTTTTTTCATGTATCGGCAATCTTTATTCTAGTCAATTCCTTCTTTTTTGTTCTAGTTATACTGCAATGATACAGGACAATAGGAGTTGATTTTAAAGTTATTTTTAAAAACATTGTTTTTATAATTGTATCCAGTACCTTCTTTCTCACTCTATTATATTTTCTAGAATGCCATTATTTTTTTCTATTATTTTGTAGGATCATATATTGTCTTTTTCACACGTAAGTAAAACTTTTTTTAGTCATATTCCCTTTGCCTTTATCAAAAGCAATTCCAAGATTTTTGTTCAGTATCCTTTACCACGAGCAGCCTCGACTAAAATATATGATATATTTCATCATTTGATCATTAGAGATTCATTTAGCTTGTGTCTCAATTTCCCTATTCACAAAGGTTTGTCGTCTACAAAAAAACAAAACGTGCCGACTTTAACCCGTTCAGGTTTGAGTCAGATTCACAATGATTCATTCTCTTTATCTATCTTTCGTTGCTGGAAATCTTCAATTGTTTTTCAATACATTTCGTTGATTATTCAATTCTCTTTTCAGAGGATCTGTTGTAGCATTTGATAAATGTCTTCTCCGCTATCTTTTCAAATTTTTATTAATTTGAAGTTCATTTATTTGTAATATTTTAAATTATATATCTAAATATTGGATTTCTTGTTTCAATCGAGTTGGAAAGTTTCAATCCAATATCTCTTGTTTTGTTTTCCAAAAATACTTTGAATGTTCATGACTTAATACAATCTCTCATCATATATATTTTACTATAAATGTAATACCCACGAGATGCAGTTCATTTTTGGTAAATCACCAAGTATTTGATGGATTTATTATTTCTACGTCTATACCTATTTCTTCTTTACATTCTCTTTTTAATGCATTTTTCAAGTCCTCTCATCGATTAATTCTTCATCAAGGGAGATCAAAATCATTTGGGTTTACGTCTTCGTCGTCGGATTTAAAAAGTATCAGTATTTTATTATCTTGATTCAAAATCATAGCTTTGACAGCGATTCAAAAGATTTGTTTATTCATAATTATTTGTTTAAAATATTATCTTTAAATTTTTTTACATCTTCGCTATTTTCTATAACTTCTCAAGTATATAATTTTTGTAAAAGCATAAGAACTCCGCAATTACCACATTTTCACCAGTTACAACCTTGTTGTTTTTGGTAAAACTCCTGACACATTGACATTTCTTTGTCAAAGATATCTTTAGTTATTAATTTCATCAGTTACATCAATTTGATTTAAGTTAAATGATTGTCATTCATATTCCATTTTTTCCAAAACTTTGCCGGTGTAATCGTCTGTAAAAATGCAGTATTCTACATTTTCGAAGTGGTCTTTTTCTACGGCTTTTGGGTTTTGTATAATTGCTATATATATGTCGTTGTATTTTATAAAATAATTTAATTTATTTTCATCTCATAAGTGCACATTAAATGATATATTTTGTATATCATATTCTCCAGGGTAGTCTATAATAAAGTTACTTTTACTCCCAAAATTCATATTAGGTCATAACGTCCTTCTGAGGTTGATATATTCGTGTAGAGTGTGTTCTTCGGTGTCAGTAAAATAAAATTTGTTTTCTATCAAAAAACCATTTTCTAATTTTTTTATTTCCATTATTAATATTTTTTTAGTTTTTAAATTTTGAAGAAGTTTGGATTGATAAGGTGTAGAATCGCTCACGAAAGACCGAGTAAAGCGATAGCTATTACAACTTTGAGTATGAGTGATTTTCATTTTGCTACAAGTCATTGGTTCATTCATCAGGCGGTAATCATCACTCATCATAATATCACCATCAAAAGAGCTATAACCAATACTAGAGTAATAACTATTTTTGCTACTCATCACATTAGTTTGGGGAATGCATTGGATACGTTGGTTTCTCAAGAACTACCACCTTCATCCTCAGTAGATATACAGTTCCCTACAAAAGGCACGTCTGTGTTTAGTTTGATAGCACCATCTCCGCAATCACTCCCTCCATCTGCCAAAGCAACAGAAAAACTATTTGTAATAAAGGTTAAACAAGCAACCCATAATAATACTTTTTTTATCATATATATTTATTAAAAAAATAATATATAATAATGATAAGGATTTTTTCGGTTTTTTCAATACAAAATTTTAAATCATAGAATTTATTATATCATTCATCATCTTTGGGTCTACCACTGTTTTGTATTCGTTCATGATACTTGCTATAAGCCTACCTCTTTCTTTTTTTAGATCTTGAATTCCGAGAAATCAGATCTTTTTTTGTATAAGCTGTCTTAAGTCGGTTTCGGTCATCTCTTGTGGAAGATATGTTTTCAAAATTTCTATGGATTTTATCTCAATATCAATGTCTTCAATCTTTCCAGCTTTTCTTAAATATTCCAGGCTTTCTTCTCTTGATTTTATTTCTTTTCTGATTACTCCGATAATGTCTGCTTCATCAAGTTCTCTACCAAGTTCTATTTCCTTGTACTTCATTTGAGAAATCAAATAATTCAATACTCATTTTTTTATTTCTTCTTTATTTATCATCGCTTCCTTATATTCCTGCAGTATTTTTTTATTTAGTTCCATTTTTGAGTGATTATTTATAAAGTAACAACTTTATAGTTATATAAACAAAAATTTCAACTTTATTTTTGTGTTTTACAAGATGTATTTGTCTAGAAACTATAAAAAAATAAATAAAATTTTTTTGGGAAATTTTATGTCCTGAAAACATATTTTAAGTCTATACCATTTTTTGTAAATGATAAATTTATATTATTTACTTGTAGAAATTAATCCTTGGTAATTTTTGTATTTTTTGATAATGGAGGGCGGGTGCCGCCCTCCATGGATCCTCCTTAACATCTGCAGCGGTTTTCCCCTTTTTCTCCCTGCTCGCCTTCTTTGTCCGCAGGCTGCCCAGAGTCGTTTTCGTGCGCGTCCTGTGTCGTGACCTCTTCTTTGGGGGTAACGGACTTCAGGGTGAGTCCTCTGATCCCTCCACAGCGGTTGCATCTGCACATCGTTTTTTCTCGCTGTTAGAATGTTTGTAGAACAGGATTTTTTTAATATAATTATATTAATTTTAAAGTCAAGTATTTTAAGGCTTTTTTGCAATATTTATTTCTTTGGTATATATTGGAACGAGTTGTTTGTATATATCTAGATATCCGTCCTGTATAGTTTTTAGCAAAGGATTGGTTAAGTTAAATTGTAATAAATACATTTTTTTTTCGTCGTCCAGTTCTACGAGATTTCATACTGCGTAAGTGATATATTCTTCATTTCCCCAGTGGGATATAGCAATATTTGGTATCCGATCATAAAATTTATAGGTAGAGTCTTCAGCATATTTTACTATAGATCCGGAAAGTATATCAAAAAATTCTTTATTGTCTCACGTGAGTTGGTCTAGATTATTCATGTTCATAGCTTTTTTTATATTTGATATTTGTGTTACGATTTTTTCTCTCATTGTTAATTTTTGGGCTATTGTCAGGTTTCGGAGTTTATAGTGCATTAGTTCGTGATTTATTACGTAATTATCACCTGTAGCACTAATACAAATTTTATCTATGTGTGGTAAAAATCTTCCATATCCTCATTGATCCTGTCCAAAATTGCAGTCTTCGATAAAGATTTTTTCTTTTAGTTGTGAATTAGTTTCATTTGAGATTTTGCTGGAGATATCGGCGTATACAACTTTTTTTTCTAGATACAAATCATACATAAAAGAAATAAATCTTCATATATAGTTATAAAAAAGTCGCATAATATTTGATACAAGCAAAAATAGTCATACAAATCAAAGTATTTTCAATATCAATTTTAAAAATTTTTTGCCAATAAATTTTAATTTCGTCATATATTCATAGGAAAAAATAAATTAATATAATTATACTAATTTCAAAAGTTATTTTCAATAGAATATTTTAAGAAATTGCTTTAAATTTACGATTTTTTTACAAACGCAGTCGGCGCTGGGGGATCCCCCCAGCGCCGTTTGGACGTTTCTTTTATTTTATCCAGAAGTGTTGGAAAAATGCTATCCCCGCTATTATTGTGAATAATATATAAAATATTAAAATAAAACGATGGTATTTCCGCCGTTGTCTTGGGGTTAGGATCCTTTTTTGGAAGAATATGCATAAGCCAAGCACTACAGCTATTGTTCCCAGCATATAGCACCTCCAGTGTATTATATATATAAATATTTTTTACTAAATATCAATATATATAATACACTATTTCGTTGAAAAAAATTATCACAAGAGATGATATAAAGAAATATCAGAAATAATTATGTACTAAAGATGTTTTTGTTTACTGCTCTTGAAATTAATATCTTGATTTTTGAAAGAAAAAAAATTATTATTTAAAATATATACAGTGCTGATTATTTGAATATGAAATTTTAAATAATATTTCAGATTCTATTTTACATGAATACAGTTTTGTAGCATTTACCTGAATTTATTATTATCTATTCTAAAACTGTCTCAAGTACATAAAAAAGTAATGCAGAACATTTTTCTTTTATAGTATAGTTAGTTTTACCACTCATAAAATCCGCTCTTAATTTTGTCAGTTTTTTATCCATTTTATTTGATAGTTTTTCAAACTTTTTTTTAGCTTTGGTTCTTAATTCGAACAAGTCTGGTATCATTTCAAATATTCTTCTACTGTTTTCTATTGTCTTTGATTTTTTTATCTCTTGGAAGCCTGTTTTGTTTAGATTATTTACAAATTCCTGATACAAAGGTCATTTTTCTAAAGTTTTCCCTGCTATCATAATTTCAGTTTCGTTTTCTGAAGTTATCTTTCCAGAGATATCCATATTTTCTATAGCAGTCGATTTTAATCTCAAGATAAAGGGATTTATATCCTCATATAATTTTATTAAATCCTCAAGTGATATCTTATTTTTTAATTTTTCCCTAGCACGAAATATTATTAGGTTTTCGAGTTGTATTTTGGCA
>CALFEN010000037.1 GCA_937950065.1 uncultured bacterium
AAACTAGGTTTTAAACCTTCTATATTCCTTGTCTCTTCTTATTCTTATATCAATTTAGGCTCTTTCTATTGGGGTGTCGCCAAGCTGGTAAGGCATCGGACTTTGAATCCGACATTCCTAGGTTCGAGTCCTAGCACCCCAGTTTAAATCTGTTCGCTAGTAAAATTATTTAAAAATAAATAAAAATTCAAGACAATGTCTTGAGTTTTTATTTCTATAAAAAATAATTATAATATATATGATTCTATAAAAGTCTTGTAATTATTTATCAATACTATATAATACGAGTGTATAAAAAAATAATTTTTACTATTTATATTTTAAAATAAATGGAAATTGAAGATTATAAAAAGCAGGTAGGTCTTGTAGGGAAAAGGACATTATGCTTTTTATTTGATGGTGATAATATTTTGTTATGACTAAAGAAATCTTGATTTTGAAAGGGTAATTTTTTATGAATATGATGAAAAGTAGAAAAATTCGAAACAGTAGAGCAGGCAACAGTTAGAGAATTTATCGAAGAAACTGCAGCAAAACCGATTAATTTAAAGAAAGTATGAGTACTTAATTTTTATTTCCCTTATGTTGATACACCGGATAAATGGAATCAACAGGTTCATGTTTATACAACAATGGAATGGGAAAATGGAATAAGTGAAAGTGAAGAAATAAGACCTCAATGGTTTAGGAAAAATGAAATACCTTTTGATTTAATGTGGGACGATAATAAATATTGGTTTCCGTTTTTACTTAATGGTGAAAAATTTTCAGGGGATTTCATTTTCAATAAAGATTTAAAAGTTGAGAAATACAATATTAAAGTGGAAACACATATTTAATGCTGAAAAGAATGTGAAATTTAATCAAGATTATCTTTTATCCAATTTATGTCTTCTTGCGCTATTTTCATATTTCTCATTCCTTGTCATACTGGATAGTAGACAGGAAATGTTTTATAAAAAATTTTATTGATTTCAGTAATTTCAAATTTTTTTCTGTATAGTCAAACTTGAATATTCTTATTTAAAAAAATGGAACTAACTTGATTTCAGAATGTTATTATTGTTTTAGGTTTTATTTCATCAATTTCCTGCTTCAGTAATTCTAAATAATCTTTGAATACATTATTATTCAATGGTCTAGCGTCTACTTGAGTCGCTTTTGATAAATTTGTTATGTATATTCAGTTCTTTTTTATTTCCTGATATAGTGTTTCTGCAAAATTATAATCTCGTTCAGTAGATTTTTTTGACTGACTTTTCTCAAAAATGTTTTTATCCAGGAATCATAGTTGATAAAACATTTTCCAAATATTTTTTGTTCAAATCCATTGTGCTTTTAATCATTTCCATTCTTTGTTTGAAGCTACGTTTTTTCATGTAGGATTCATAAATACAAAGAAAAATTTTGGATTAATAATTTCTCCTCATCCATAAATAGCATCTAGATTTTTATCTCAATGTTTCAATTGTAATCTATCGAATTCTCAAAATAAGGATTTAATCTGCATAAATTTTAAATTTATTATTTCTTAAAATAATTTAATTATTTTACACTTCTTTTGTTTAATTTCAATTGATTTTAAGAAATATTTTTATATAATAATTTCAATATTTTATTTTACAATAAAATCAATGGAAAGACAAGTTTACGAATTCATAGCTGCCCAAACAGGGGAAAAGATAGTTGAACGAAGAAAGTGCCCAGTCTGTGGGCAGGAGTTTACGATAACAGACAAGGATTTGGAATTTTATTCCAAAATTTCGCCCGTGTTCAAAGGCAGTAAATACGAAATCCCTGCACCAACATTATGTCCGGATTGCAGACAGCAGAGGAGACTTGCACGAAGAAGTAGAGTGAAACTCTATAAACGCAAATGCGATGCTACAGGCAAAACTATAATTTCCATGTTTTCACCTGACGGCTGATATAAAGTATATCATACCAAAATATGGGAAAGCGATTCATGGAATCCCAAGGATTATTGAATGGATTTTGATTTTACCCGTTCATTTTTCGAACAGTTTGATGAACTTTTAAAAAATACTCCTCTTCCTCATTTGGCTATTATAGAAGCTACTTTGGAAAATTCCGATTACGTAAATTGAGCTAATTCTGTTAAAAATTCTTATCTTTCAAGTAATCTAGTAAACAGTGAAAATGTCTATTATTCTGAAGATGTTTATAATTCCGATAATTGTGTAGATTGCTTATCTTTGACAAAATCTGCGAACTGTTTTGAGTGTGTGAGCAGTATAAATTTATATAACTGTGAATATCTCTATGAATGTGAAGACTGCAGAGATTCTATTTATCTGGAATTTTGCAAATGATGTAATAACTGTATAGGCTGTGTATGACTTATCAATAAACAATATTGTATTTTTAATAATCAATATACAGAGCAGGAATACAAAGATTTGGCAGAGAAATTGATAATACAGGAAATAACCCAGCATATAGAAAAATTGAGATTAGATTTTCCTTATGCTTATGCCAAAATTATAAATTCAGAAAATGCTTTTGGAAATAATATAATAAATTCTAAAAATATAACTAATTCTTTTGATATAAGTAATAGTGAAAATATAAAAGATTCTATATTTGTAGTAGATAATTCCAAAGACTGTCATGATATATCTTTTTGGGGACAAAATATATCTCTTTGCTATGAATGAGCTGCTATATGACTCAGTTCCAATAAAGTTTTATTTTCAGCAGAAACCTATGACAATATAAAAAATGCCTATTATTGTTATTTTTGTTATCCCAACTGTTCAAATATATTTGGTTGTGTATGACTCAGGAACGCAGAATTCTGTATATTAAATAAACAATATACTAAAGAGGAATATGAAAATTTAGTTCCAAAAATAATTGAATATATGCAAAAAACTTTAGAACGATGAGAATTTTTCCCTGGTAGTATATCACCGTTTGGCTACAATGAAACAGCTGATAATGAATATTTCCCATTATCCAGAGATGAAGCTATTGCCAAATGATTTAAATGGCAGGATAAAGAATATCCAATAAATGTGCCTGACTGAATAGAATTAGTAAAATGACAAGATTTGCCTGAAAATATAAACGATGTAGATGATGAAATTTTGAAGAAAGCTGTAATCTGTGAAGTAAGTTGAAAACCGTTTAGAATAGTCAAACCTGAACTGGAGTTTTACCGCAAACATTGATTGTCATTGCCACGTAAGCATCCAGATATTAGATATCTACGCAGGATTCAAAAGAAACCACAGAAATCATTATATTTGAGAGCTTGCTCAAACTGCAGTAAGCAGGTAATCAGTGTTTATCCTGCTGACAGTGAATTTAGAATTTACTGTCAAGATTGTTATAATAAAGAGAATTATTAATAATAAATTTATCTTTCATATCTTTTTCAGTATTTTAAAAACTGAAGTTAATCAAAATAACTATTTTGATTTTAGTAGAATGCCTTATAATTTTTTTTAAGATAATCCTTTTTTCTTTTTTTGATCTTCACTTAATAACAATTGTTTTATTCTTTCTTGTTTAACAAAAAGAGCACCTCAAGCTATAAAGTCAGTTATATCAAGATATTGGTTTTTTATATATTTATCATTTAGTCTATACGTCAAAAGGTTGTAAGTGTGACGGGGTATTATTACTTGAAACATCTCGGAATCTGGGAAATATTTTATTCATAATTCTTTGTACAGTATGTACATTATGGCCGCAAAATGCTTGCAGTCTCATACGCCCAAGTTGAAATAATCGTCTATTGTTTTTTTGTTGGAATATTGTCCATAGGCTACTTCAACGCGTCCCTCAATTAAGATGTTTTGTAGAAAGACTATGGTGATAGGGTCTTCTAAACTTTCTATCAATGAATATTTAAATTTTTCTTTTGTTTTTCAATCTATAAATTTATTTTTCCCCCATAAAAATAACATTTTTTGAGAAGCATCATTTGTTGTTTTTATTATTCTATCAACGAATTTAATTAAATTTTCATAACTTTCATTTGTTATCCTACTTTGTTTTAAACTTCTTTTTAAAGATAGAATGTTGTTTTTTCATTTTTCTCAAAATAATATTTCAGAATCCAGTATTTCTGTCATGAAATCGTACTTCATATGTTTTTTTATTACAGTTCATATGGCATAAGCCATTGCTTCCGGTCAAGTGTATATATTTAAAGAGTTTATATATACAAATTCATCTTTAACCTCCTTTAATATCCGGTTGTCATCTGGTCATATTTCGATTTCAGGAACTGATCATACTAATAAAACTTTATTTAGATATTGAGGATTTTTTTTGATAAGGGATATAAAATCTTTTCTAGTAAACCAATTGTCTCCATAGAACTCTTTAACAGTTTTCATTAATTTCTGTTTTTTTTGAGGAGATAATTTATCGTTCAAAAGATCTTCTAAAGCTGGAAGAGAGTTGATATTTAGTTCTCTGGCATATTCTCAAAAATTTTTTTCCATATTTATTTTAAGAAATATTTAAATTGCTTGTATCTCAATTTTTACTTAATAAAACTTGTTTTTCTATTTTTTTATCCACAAAGAGCTTCCCTCATAACATAAAATCTGCAATATCTATGTATTGATTTATTATTGCTCAATTTTTGCTATATGTCAGTAAATTGTAAGAATCCTTTGGACTCAATACTTGAGACATTTGAGTGTTTGGGAAATGTTTTGGTCAGATTTTTTTGTATAGAGTGTACATTATTGATACAAAATGTTTCTGCTCTCAAACCCCTAGACTGAAATAATCATTTACTGTTTGTTTTCATTCATATTGTTTGTAAACTATATCTTTGTATCCAAGTCAGGAGATATAAGCAAGAGCTCCACTATTTATGATACTGTCTAAATTCCCTAGGATATATTCTTTAAATTCTTCTTTGTTCTTGGTTCATATCATAAATTTAAATATACTTAATAATCATTTTCCGATTGCTGTATCTTTTGTATCAATAGTTTTTTGTAAGTAATCTTTAAAGGTTTTGTAGCTCTCTTCACTTATTTCATTATTTCTTAAAATATTTATAAACTCTGGACTTATCTCGGCATTAAAATTTAATACAGAAATTCAAAAGGTTAATAGAGAAGTTATAAAATCAAATTTCATATGATTTTTTATGGTTTCAGCTATTGCAAGAACCAAATCTTTTGGAGATTGTTCTCATCACTCTTTTTCCTTTTTTTCAAAACGGGTTTCTACTTCAGCAATAATTTTTTTGACATTTTCATCGTTTTCAGATCACATTTCAATTTCAGGAGTTACTCATTCCAAAATACGCTGATTGAAATATTTCGGATTTTTTTTAACTAAAGCAATGAAATTATCTCTCGTAAAAGATTTATCCTTATAAAAACTTTTAATTTTTCCTATAAGTTTTTGCCTTTCTTCTTCTGGAATGTCTTTGTCAAAAAGAAAATCAATGTTATCTACGCTGTCAATATTTTGTTTTTTCAAAAAATCATCAAAATTTTCTCACATTTTTATTTTTTTGTAAATAAAATATATATAATTATACCTATAAAAAAAGTTTTGTCAAAAAACAATCTGTAAAAAATATATTGAAAAAATTGATTAAATTATTAAACTATATATAAAAGTTTTTTACTATAGAAATAAAATTTATGCTGGAACAAATAAAAAAAGCAATACTTGAAAAATACTGACCAGAAGAAAAAAAATGATTTTTTTTGTCCTGATACAATGCAAATTGATTTTTGCTTTTTTCAAAATGAATATTACATACTGATACCTGAATCAAAAAACTTATAGAAACATTATTTTTTAAATATGTGGAGCAAAATAAAACTGTAAAAAATAATATATCTTTTTTTATCTGCGATATAGTATCTCAAGTTATAGAGATTACAAATCCGAACGACGTATTCAAAGCTTCTATGCAAGAATATGGCGTTGTCCTTGTCAGTACAGATTCCAATAAATCTTGAGTTATTTTGCCAAATACCGAATGAGTAGTAGATGCCAAACACGCTATTTTCCTCATAAAACAAAAAGAAAATTTGGACGGCAGGGTAAATATTTATGCATTTAGGACAGATAGGATACAAGTAAATTTATAATTAAAAATAAAGAATGAGTGATTTGGAGAATTTGGAAAAGGAGTTAAAATGAAATCATTATAAAAAGAATTTGATGTCCATAATCAAGGATACTTTTGGACTTGGAATGGGCGAGATGTCCAAGACTATTTCCAAGATGTTTTCTGCACCGGCAGAAGGGGAAAACCAGATAACAAAAGAACTTGAACTATTTGAGGAAAGTCTTATAAACCAAAAGAAAAGTTAGAATCAATGTTACTTAAAATATTTTGTACATTATAGCAAAAGTTAAATAAAAAGAGCCAATTGCTCCACGGACACTGCCTGTACACATTGTGTTTTTATCTTACTAAATATTATTTAGTAAGCGATCGAAATATTAAAACAGGCGTTGCCACCTTTTATAAAATAATAGAGAGATGAAAAATAATGCTTGGTTAACCGTAAGGAAAACAATATTTATCCTACTGACAGTGTTTAGTTATATAGCTTTTATATATTATTTGTTTTTTGATATCCATTATATAATTTCTGTATATATTTTGTTGGGATTCTTATTATGTATACGTTTTTTTCTAATAGAACTAAAAAATTACGGCGTCAGATATCTGGGCAGTATATTATTAGTTTCAGCGTTCATAGAAATGTTTTTACTGTGATTTGAAAATCTTTTCCTTGTATTTGCTCTGTATATAGTAAATATCGGTATGATTTGACTTGTATTTAAGATAAATGGAGAGATAAATAATAGAAAAAATATTTCAAGTATGCAGATGTTTTGAGCATGAAATTTAGGATTTGCCATAGTTTGTGCAATCACATATGCTTTGGTATTAGCATGAACTTATAATCAAAATAAGTTTATGTGTCAAAAGAATAAAAACAGTAATTATGTTTTTATTCAGAATTCATTGGATCAGACAGCATTGGATTTTCAAACGAAATCTGAAATAAATAATAAATTGAATACATTGTTGGATACCAAATTAAAAGACATGCTGGGAGTAGATTCTCAAATTTTTGACTGTACTGGAGTGCAAAAAACTTTGGATAAACATCTAAATCAGGGAATAGCATCTACAGGAGATCTAACTACCTGAACAAATAATTTGGAACAGGGAACTGGTGATGCAGTAATTTGAAGTGGAGA
>CALFEN010000038.1 GCA_937950065.1 uncultured bacterium
TTACGTTTATATAGTTTTCTTTCATTTCTCCAAGCGAGTCTTCTCTGCTGTCTGCAGTCCGGACACAACGTTGGTGCAGGGATTTCGTATTTTGTGCCGTTGAATACGGGCGAAATTTTGTCGTAAAATTCCAAATCTTTGTCAGTGATTGCAAACTCCTGTCCGCAGTTCGGACAAGTTTTTCGTTCAACTATATTTTCCCCAGTTTGGGCAGTTATAAATTCGTAAAGCTCTTTTGACATGTTTCCCCCAAAAAAACTAAATTAAATTTTGATATTATACAAAAATATGATTTAAAATCAATTTTATTTGAAAAGAAAGCGTTTATATTTTTCTATTATACTAAAATTATTTTGATATTACTTTCAGCATTTTCATAAATCTTTTACTTTTGTCTTAAAATAATTAAGATGCCGAAACGGAATGTTTATTTTTTTATCATATTTACATTGATAGGTCTTCAGTTTATTAGGGTCTTTGACAGCCAATCCTTCTTGTTCCTCTATAGCATCTTCACTGAGACTCATAATAAAATCTCAGTCCAAAGTCAAAGATTTTCTAAATCAGCTTGATCTGTTAAAGCTTGAATCTACATAAGTTTTTTTTATTTCAATATTGTGATAAATATTGTATTGAGCTATAGTTTTATCTATGTTTATATATCACAGCACTACAAAACTACCGAAAAAAAGTATGAATAGATATCTCAAATAACTTGCATCTTTTTTAAATATTTTGTATATACAAAAACACATTACAGCAAATATCAAAAATATTATATAAAATACAAAGATTCTTTCCTGTGTAAGACCATAAGAATCTACATACATAAATATACGTTTAAACGCAGAGATTATGATTACCATAGTAAACACGATCAATAAAGTCAGCATAAATTTTACAAATAGGCTTTTATTTGATGATTTTAGAGAGTGCTGTATCACAGCAAACACTACAAAATTAAATACTCATATAATTATAAGTTCCCCAAATCATTTGTGTATATATTCTGCATAGGAGTTCAGTCACAAATCCAGTATCATTTGATGATTTCCAAAAAACAAGTATTTTATCTGCACAAATACAAACAGACAGTAAACAATGTTTATCCCCACAAGAACTATAGAAGATGCCAAATCTTTTATATTAAAAGAGATTTCTTTCTCCTTGCTTTCAAAAGGTTTCAAATTGTTTAATACGATCATCGCTGTCCATGTAAATGCACCGACCAAAAATATTACTACTATCCTCGTCAAAATATCAGGTAAATCAAAATTTATATAGTTAAACACATATGTATTCAAAATATTTTCAAAAATCTTGTCTGCGTTAGTAAGTATTGGTACTATAAATAGCAGCATCAATCACAATACTACCAAAGACAATAAAATAGTTCTTATAGTTCATGAATGTTGTTTTAGTTCTTTTGTCTCCTGAAATCACAGTGCAACTCCTTGTCCTAGATTTTGCAAAGTTATTAGATAAAACTTTAGATATACAAAAAGAGAAGATATCTTATCTCGTATTTTTGAGGATATTCATGATACATACATCAGTACAAAAACGTTCAAAAAAACGAGGCAAATCATATAAAACTTTGACATTGTATAGTTATTGAATATTGCAAACCAAAAACTTATAAGAAGAGTTATTGTTATACCAAATATTGCGTAAAAATCTTTTTTCTTGTTCGCAAAAATAGCTTTAAAAAATATTCAAAAGAATAATAATTCAAATATAAAAACTCATACTCACAAACTGTTTTTTCATATATGCACAAAAACCATATCAAAAACCAGTCAAAGAAAGAATGCTCACAACATAAATAAATTTGTTTGTTTATAGTTGTAAGGATTTATCATGTTAAATATAAATCATTTTTTACTTTCATTATTTTTATTTTCCATAATCAAATTATTATAAATAAAGTTATTATAATTATATAATTCTATTTCCAAAAATCAATATCAATTTTTCTGACCATAGTCCTTTAGATGTTTTATAAAAAAAAACCGCAATCGCGGTTTTTCTAGAGTTATCTAATAATTTATTTATATAACAATGATTAATTATTTAGAGAATTTTATAAGTTTATATCCTCAATATATAAATGCTGCAAATAGTATCAATATAAGTATATTATCCAATGGTCAAACTTTTACCTTTTTCACTTCGTCTATTTGTTTTTCTTTTCCACTGTTACATTTAGCAACTACTGCATAATAATTCCATATTTCCTTTTTTGCGTGTGGATCAAATGGATATTCCCATTTCAAATCTGTAGTCTCACCAACTTTTTGTATAGTAGAGAAATCTTTAGAAGGAGTATCTGATTTATATATAATGTATCCATTTGTATCTGGAACTGGATCCCATTTTAGGAAAAATTTTCCGCTTTCTTCTCAAGTATATAGTTTTATACCTGAAACCAAACACATATCTACTGTTTCGCTACTTCCGTGTCATTCACACATATCAGAACTGATTATTTCAGATCCGCTACCATTTTCTATTCCTGCATTATTTAGAGGATATATTTGAGCGTAATACAAATTGTTTTTATTTAGTCAGTGCAACACTATTTGATTTGTAGGACTTTGTATATTATAACCCATTTGATCGGGTGTCTTTCATGTTCAGTATGCTACTTTAAATTGAGGTATACTTCCATCAAACTGCCATGACAATGTCAAGTCGCCATCTGTAGTTTTATCCCATGAACATTTGATATATTTGATACCTGTTCTTTCAAGTACAGTAAGCTTTTCTACATTTGGATAAGATTTTTGGTTTCCATTTGCTATAAGTTTTAGATTTGCAGGGAACGCTCCAGCTTTTGAAGCTACAAGGTCTTTTGTAAATTTACCATTCTCGGATTTTTCCATCATATAATTTCCCCGTCATGTAAATTCTACTTCAGCAGAACTTACATCAGCTATAGTTTCAACTACCACAGTGATTTTGTCACCGCTGTAAACTGTGTTTGAAGGTAGTATTTTGATAGACTTAAAAAAATTATCACTAATAGCATCTGCTTCCAGAGTAAAATCTACTACGTCTGATTCTGCTTTTACAGTGTTATCTACATCTACAATTTTTACTTGTAAGATATGAGCACCAGCGTCTACATTATCTACTATTATATTAAAATCTCAATTTTCATCAGTAGTTCATTCTGATACTTTTTGTTCGTCTATATAGACTTCCAATGGAGAGTTAAATATAGATGAGTTTCAGATAACTTTTACTGTATTTCATTTTTCAGTACTTCATCTTTCTGGAGAAGTAATAGTTACGGTTCCAGATAATCCTGATTCACTGTCATCTGTTACTGATACTTTTTCTTCTGTTTTTATATTCTCCATATCGTTCATGTCACTTACTATGAAATTATAATCTCATTTTGAAATGAACTTCAATCATTTAGAGAATTTTTTAACTCATTTATCCTGTGCTTCAAACGTGTAAGTTCCTCATCAAGGTAGAGTAGCGTCTTTTGCTTCTTTTCCGTTGAGTTGGGCTTCCATTATCACACTACCATCGTAGTCTTCAACTGTATCACCATTGCTGTCTACTGCTTTTAGAGTTAGGTCTGCAGCTTCGTTTACTTTTACAGGATTTGGGTCTACCTCTACCACAAAATGATCCACGTCAGCAGCAAAAGCAAATCCAAATGAAATTAAAGTTAAAAAAGTTAGTAATAATTTTTTCATTGTTTTATAATTTTTTATTTAATAAATTTATTTTTATTTTTTTGTAATGGATAGGGATTCTCCTTCTCCATTTGAGAATGTAACAAAAACATCTGCAATATTTACAGATTTTTGGTCACCGTCATATTTTAGGTTAAAAATATTGTCTCCTGATTTCAAATTATTTAAATTTTGAAAAGAAACGTTCAGAGCTCCGTCTCATGCGTCAGCTGTACTAAAATCATATTTGCTGTCGATATTCTCTTTTGATATCTGAACTTTGTCTTTATCAAACATTACTATTAATGAAACTGCACTCAACCCTGATAAGTCTTTATTGGAGAAAACGCTGAGTTTACCATTTTCGACAGTATAAGAAACGTCTCAAGCTTGTGCTTGGCTTTGTGGCTGGTTGTCCAGCATTATGTCTGCTCTAAAAAAATTTGCATTATTTATCACAAGTACTGCTACTATTGTGAGTACACCAGCGATAGCTACTGCAAAAACGTTTTCTTTTATAGCTTGTTTCATTATTAGCTTTTGTTTAAGGATAAATATACTTTATATTATATCTAGATTATTCAAAAAAGCAAATTTTTGAGTAAAAATAAACTAAAATAATAATTTACTAAAATAATAATTTATATATAATATATTTACATTATATATTTTTATTTTAAACTTATTAAATAATCTTTTAGATAACTCGCATAGTAATTTACTTTTTTATAAAAATACAATGAATTTCAGCTTTTTTTTTGTTAAAATATATCTGGAAACATTTCAGAGTTTTATTTGCAAATCCAATATTTTAAAATAAAATTCTGTTGCTTCAGGAAGACTAGTAAAAATAATTTTATTTATTCACTTCTGGCGAGCAAGATTTATCATCTCTTCAAATATTATTGTTCAGATTCACGGTATTAATAAATTCAAACCTTCCATAAATCATAGACTTAATAATATAGAATTTCTTGCAGGGATATAATTTATACTTATGTAATTTTCTTCCCTAGCCAAAGAATTTATTGTGTCAAAGTATTCTATTAGTATAGAATCTTTTTTATACTTAAATATTATTTGTGCAATGTTATTTTTACCTATATAATAATCTCTAAAACAATATTTATCATGCCCTTCTTCTTCATCTTTTTCGCAAGTGATCCCCTGCAAAGCCATAGAAACATCTCTTTGTAGATACAGGATTACAGTCTTTAAATTGTTTCAAAATTTAATATTATTTGGAGGCAGAGTTTCTACTGTTAATCTTTTTCTATACATTTATATATATCTCAAATAAAACGTAATCTTTTATGGTGTAATCTTTTATCTCTCATAATTTCTTTAGTAAATCCAAAATTTTTTTATAAAAATTAAAAGAATTTTCATTCGAATTTATAAATATCTGTCTAATTTTATTTCATTCGGCATAATTTATTATATCTCAAATAATTTTTCTTCAGATTCATGGTATCAGTAATTTCATATCTTCGGGAAATCCAAGAGTTAACAAAATATCTTTTCTTGATAAATCCATTTCCCCGTCCCAAAATATTTTATCATTATTAAGTCAGTTTATAGTAGCCATATATTCTATCTCCAATCAATCTTTCCTTAAATCAAAAAGCACTTCTCATACTTTATTTTTTCCCAAAAAATAATTTCTTCAAAGATATTTCTTCCCTGATAAATCCAAAATTTTTTTGGATTCAATTCAAACTAATGTCCCTGTGATGTCTTTTTGTAGATTTAATACTACAGTTTTTAAATTATTAGCAAATTTTTCCTCGTCTGGTTTTAATATTTCTATAGATTTTAGAGTGGAAGTCATATAAATTTTAGAAATATTTAGAATTTAAAAGCAAAACCGGGATAGGCGGACCCATCCCGGTTAGGTTGGCGGACGTGGTAGCCCGCTCCGAAACGTCTTTTGTCTTTTCATGGGTAGTGCCTCCTCGCGAGGCGTGGTTAGTAGCCTGCGCAAATGGTGTATTTGCACAGGATGCACTTATCGCCGGGTTTGAGATGAGGGAAATATACGCAGTTCTTAAAAAACTGATTACTCCCGTGATCTCTGCAAAAATACAGGAATTCACGGTTCGGAGGGATTTCATACTTATCCTCTTCGCCTTCAGGGATGGGAGCGCCATACGTTTTGTATGCCATGACATTTTCCTCTAGTTTATAACCTACAGATTTTTCGGCGGATATTATTCTTCATCCACTATGTCGTACATCACGAGCTTCCCATCAATGACTTTGAATCTCGCACATATGTTGCACCAGTTTCCCCCTGGCCGCAACCCTTTACGATAAACGCAGCTCCACAACAACCTCCGGTTTAATTGGAGGCAGGAACCTGTGCACTGGCACAAACCGTCTTCGGCCATTTGGACGGGGATTACCGAAGGGTAATGTTTGATTTCCTCTTCCATAATCTCTCCTCAAAAAGATTAACGTTTGTAAAGATATATATAATTATTTTATATAACAAGTCAAGTTAAATTATTAGTAAGATTAATATTTCTCAAGTAACTATTAAATATTATTTTTCTAAAATGTTTTGTATATCGTTTCTAATTTTTTGTTTATCTACTAATATCATGTGATATAAATATGGTTGTTCTGCATTTTGAATTTATATGATTTCTCCTTGATTTAGTGGGGATTTTTGATTAAAAATATAGAATGAGCCAGAGAAATGTTCTCGATATTTTTTAGTTAGGAATTTTATATGTCCGCTACTGAACTAAAATAATATTGCAATAAAAAAAAGACTATCGGTTGTATAGTCTTTTTTCGTCTTTATTTCAAAATAATTGAATACGGTTTATTTCAAATTTTCTTATGTATATAATGTAATATAAAATATACGATGTGTGCTATATTCTTATTTCCAGTTTTTTTAAAGGCTGCTTTACTTTGATTTTGTTTTTTGCCCTTACATAGAGCGCAAGCCTTATTATTTTTCTAACAGACTCTATTTCGTCTATCAGCTTTTGGTCTATATATTTATCAGTAAAAATAGGTCGGTATTCTAGATGTACAGAAGATTTTGTCTTTTTTGTTTCCAAAAAGTCGTTTAGTTTTAGCCATAGATATTCTGATATAAATGGAGCAAAAGGACTTGCTATTTTCATATATGTCTTTAATACTTCAAACAATGTATTGTAGGCGGAAATTTTGTCTTCAGACATTCATTCTTCCCAAAACCTTCTTCTGCTTCTCCTGAGATACCAGTTGGTAAGTTTATCTATAAAGTCCATCATAGACTTGGTAGCACTGTCTAGGTAGTAGATATTCATATATTTGTCTACTTCTCATAGGGTTTTGTAGCATTCAGCAAGTATCCATTTATCAAGTTCATTGATTATCTTATAAGCAGGTAGTTTTATTATTTCGTTGATTGCACTTTCCAGTGTTTGTGCACTATCGTAGTAAGCTGTCCAAACAGAATTTAGATAATTTTTATCTGATAATATCAGAATGTTTTTGTTCTTGTTTTCAGCAAGGATTTCGTCGTATGGCTTAACTTCTTTGTTTTTTATATTTTTATCGTTAAATTCTTTTAATACCTCCACTACTTCTGCAGCATTGCCGTAGATAATATCCAAATCAAGTCTGATAAGCTTTTCTACAAAATCTTTATTTTTTAAGTCATATTTATCCAAGAAATATACATTATTGCCACTAGCTTTAAAGTTATCTATCTTTGCATAAGTTTCAAAGAAATTATAAACATTTTGCAATGGTATGCTAAAATCTTTCATCACTTGTTCCACTCATTTTTCACTGAATCTCATAGGTTCTGACCTTACTATAGGTGAATTTATCACAAAAAGTCTAAAACTGTCAGCTCAATATTTGTCCAGCAGTCATTTTGGATCAGGGAAGTTCCTTAATTTTTTTGACATTTTTTTACCGTCTTCTGCCAATATAAGTCAGTTTACTATTACATTTTTAAAAGCTTTTTTGCCTTTGAGCAGACTTCACAATACGTGCAAAGATCTAAACCATCATCTAGTCTGATCAAGTCATTCAGCTATAAAATCGGCAGGGTAGTTAAAAGCCTTGTTTTTGTCAAAAGGATAATGTATTTCACCATAAGGCATGCTTCCAGATTCAAACCAGCAATCCAAAACATCAGTTATTCTGCTATATTTTTCTCCGTCCATTTCAAACCATATCTTATCTATATGAGGTCTGTGAAGATCTACTCACATTCATATATTTTTGTCAAAATAATATGTTTTTACATTTCATTTTTCTGGATAAAAAAATGCTTTTCTTTTGCTGTAATCAAAATCGTAAAGAGCCTTGATAATAAGCACCAAAGGATCTCCGTGAGAGCATATAATACTTGTTTTACCAGCGTTTTCTTCTCATATTTCTTTGATAGCCTTACTTACCCTTTCAAAAACTTTTGGAACAGATTCTCCGCCGTCGCATAGCACTTTATCATCATATGTAAGCTTGCTCCGGTCTACAGGCATATCTTGGAGTTTTTCTAGATATATTTCAGCTAGTCTAAAGTCAAATACTATGTTTTCTCATATTTTATACACATGTTTTACTCTGTCTTCATAGTCCAGAGGATTTTGGTTTTCCACAAAATCTTCATACCTGCTTTTGATTTCAGCAAAATCTCTGGTTTCAAATAGTTCTATACCATACATCTCATGTACAAAAGGCGTAATAGTCTGCACGCACCTTTGCAGAGGTGATATATAGATTTTATTCTCATCAAAAAACACAGGTCTTATTTCATTCCACATGTCTTTATCCAAATCTTTCTTTGGGCCAAAATGTCATTTACTAGAAAGCATAATTATTTTATCAGCAGGGAAAAAGGCTTTGATTTTGTCCTGTTCTATATATCTGTCATTATCTGAAAGTAATACTTTAAAGTCTGCAAGATTTCCTTTGATATCATCAAAGTCATATTTGCAGCTTTTTATAAATTCAAATAATGTTTCAAAATCTGCATTTTGGTCAGCATACCAATCGCTTGCTTTCATCATTCCAAAATCAAACGTAGACATTACTGGTGCCACAAAAATAGCTCATACTTTGTGTTTTAGATTTTTGATAATATCTCATACAAATAATCATCAAAGACTATGCCCCAAAAGCAGTGTTTTGGAGTCTATCATATCAGCAAAGTTTTCATCAAAATATTTTCTCCATTCATCTAGTTTGGGATGACAGATATTTGGCATGTCAGGGATATAGGCTTTTATACCGAGTTTCTCTAGTTTGTCTTTGAGTTGTATAATAAATAAATTTAGATTATCTCCGACCGCCTCAAATCATGGAATAAGTATTGCTTTGTCAAAATTGGACAGATTTTGTCCAAGTTGGCTTACTAGAGCCTTTGCTTGCGCTTGTCAGTTCTCGGTTAGTAGTGCTTTTCAGTAACTATCAGCATAATTTTTAACATTATAGTCTGTTTCTCAATGTCTTACCAGCATTATTTTGCTCAAATTTTTTGATCCTGTTTTGGAATACTTATATAGTTCATCTATACTACCCAAAATTTGTCTTTTACCTGTTTCTGTTTCCCATACAGGTAAAGGTGCTCACCAGTATCTTTTCCTGCTAATGTTCCAGTCAGGAGCAGATGATAATATATTGTCAAACCTGTTTTTGATGTAGTCCGGCACAAAATGAAGGTCTTTAGCTTCATCTATTATTTTTTTCTTATTGTCTATCTCATCTACAAACCAGCTGTCTATAGCCCTGTATATCAGCGGAGTATCGCATCTCCGGCAATAAGGGTAAGAGTGGTTTATAGTTTCTATTTTTACTACTTTGTTTTGTGTTTTTAGATCCTGTATTACCTGCTTGTTTACGTCAAATACCCATTGTCCGCTGTATTGAGGCGCGTCAGATGTAAATTTTCCATATTCATCTATTGGTAAAAACAGCCATTGACTGACCTTATCTTTTTTAAATTCTCAATAAGAACATACAAGTTCATAGTCGTCTGCACCAAAAGCAGGAGCTATATGAACTATTCAAGTTCCATCAGAAGTAGATACAAAATCACCTGTTAGCACTTTAAATGCATTATCTTTGTAAGATTCGTCAATCTCTGTTTTGTCGCGGTAAAAATTGTATAATGGTTTGTATGGAGTTTGAGCAAGTTCTTTACCTTTGAGTCTATATATAAGCACATAGTCTTCTGGATTTTTGTAATATTTTGGCAATAAATTATCAGCCAAAACAAAATAGCAGTTTTCATTAATATCAAAAATTATACTATAATCTATTTCTGCTCACACTGCCAAAAACATATTTGATGGCAAAGTCCATGGAGTAGTAGTCCATGCAAGGAAATTAAATTCAGCAGTTTTTAGCTGCTCTGATTTGTCTTTTAAGACCGTATCGAATTTATCAAATAAGACGAAATCTGTAAAATCTTTGTATAATTGATTTTCATCTTCTATGATAATATTATCTACCTTGACTGCAAATCATAACTTATTGTCTGCAGGGATTTTTTCTACCCATTTCAACTGTGTATGCTTATTGTTTTCTACAATACTTGGCTGTCAGTCTAGATCTACAAAAAAATAGTTTACCACTGAAGTCATATAATTGTGGATTATTTTTATACTTGAAATATAATTTATATTTTGGGTTTGCACGCCAAGTTCTTCTTTTATTTCTCTTTTTAGAGCATTTTCCAAAGTCTCTCATTTTTCTGCTTTACCGCCTGCAAACATCCATAGGTTTTGAAGTTTGTGATACATCATCAGATATTTATTGTCTTTTTTGACCACAGCACAGACCACTTGTATAAATCCATCATCACTAGTTTCATATTTATCATTGATAATATTGTTCACCCTGAATTTTACTGTAAGAGCCTGATCCTGCTTGTCGGCGTATCATTCGTTGATTTCATGATTGGACAGGGTAGTGGCACATCTAGGACAGTATCATTGCACTTTAAATCCTTTGAAAATATAATTGTTTTGATAAAGTGTAGAAAATACGTTCATCACAGACTCCATAAAATCTGTATTCATAGTAAAATAGGCATTGTCAAAATCTACCCATCTTCCTACATGGTTTACAAACCGTTCCCAGTTTTCATTTACATTAAGCACGAATTTCCTGCATTCATCAGTGAATTTTTGGATGCCAACCTCTTCTTCTATTTGGCTTTTGGAAGTAATGCCAAGTTGTATTTCTATTTGATTTTCTACTGGAAGACCGTGGCAGTCCCATCACCAGACTCTTTCTACTTTGTAGCCTCTCATAGTCCAGTATCTTGGGACAATGTCTTTGATAGTTGAAGCAAGCATATGTCAGTAGTGAGGATCTCATGATGCAAATGGAGGACCGTCATAAAATCTGTAATGTAGTTTTCTAGTATTTACTGATTGCTCAAAACAATTATTTTCCTGCCAAAATTTCAGCATATCAAGAGTTATTTTTGTATAATCCATAAGGTTTTTTCTGAATAATAAAAAATTTCAACTAGATCGGAAGAGCACACGTCTGAACTCCAGTCACTAGCTTATCTCGT
>CALFEN010000039.1 GCA_937950065.1 uncultured bacterium
AAATCTTTGATCCAGAGCAATCTCTATAAAGTGTGATATATCACAAGAAGAAGATGTCAGTTTTATGTTTACCAAAATCATAGAAACTTTCTGAAAAATAGATGTAGTTGTAAATAATGCTGGCATAGTAATAGATACTCCATTACTTCAAAGAAGCACAGAAGAACGACAAAAGACAATAAATATTAATTTAATATGAACATTCCTTTGTTGTAAGTACGCAGCAAAAATTATGCTAGATCAAAAACAAGGGAAAATTATAAATATCTCATCAACCAACGCAATAAATTTATTTAGTCCTGATGCTGTAGACTATGACGCTTCCAAAGCCGGGATAAATATAATGACAAAAGATTTTGCAAAAGAACTTGCACCATACGTGCAGGTAAATGCTATCGCCCCATGACGAGTGGATACTGAAATGAATAAAGATTTACCTGAAGATTTTATAAAAGAACAGACAGAAAAAATATTTATGAAGCGTTTTGCCAAACCTCAAGAAATAGCAAACGTAGCTTTGTTTTTAGCTTCCGACGAAGCAAGTTATATAAATTGAAGTGTTATTCTTGTAGATTGATGAGTATAATTATAATTATCATTTTCTACTTTAATCTGTCTCAAAAGAAGTGGCTTAAAGTACTTGATATATCTGTGGGATTTTTTCAAACATTTTTTCAAAAAGATATTATAACTAGCAATGATACTTGAAAAAATAAAAAATTTGAATATATTAAGATATTTAATAGTAAAAAATTTTTATGGTAAAAACATTGGCAATAGAAACCAGCTGCGATGATACATCTCTGTCCATAGTATCATTTGATGGACAAAGATTCACAAATGAAAAAATGACCGCCTATTCACAAATTTCAAATCACCAAAAATACTGATGAGTAGTTCCCGAACTGGCTTCAAGACTTCATAGCGAAAAAATCATCCATCTTTTGGAAGACATCTGACTAGATCAAATAAATGACGTAGACTTTTTTAGTATTACAGCTTCGCCAGGGCTGCCGTGATCTCTCATAGTCGGCATATCTTCTGGATATATGCTCTGAAATTTCTTATCCAAACCCATGATAGAAGTGAACCATATTTCCTGACATCTTTTTTCTATCTTTGTAGACAGAAATATGGAAGAAATACAGTTCCCTATAGCAGTGCTGTCTGCATCATGATGACACAATGAAATATATATTGTAAACAGAAATAAATTTGACTTCCCTATCACTAAACTCTGACAGACACTAGATGACGCAGCTTGAGAAAGCTTTGATAAAGTCGCAAGATTTTTGTGATGAAGCTATCCGTGATGACCTTGGATTTCACAAAAGGCTTTACTGGGAAAACCAAATGATCTAGTCAAATTCAGCAGAATCTTTCTCAAAGCTGATGAATTTAATTTTAGCTTCTCATGAATGAAATCTCAAGTATACTACCTTCTCAAAACTCTTGAAAAACAAAATATTTCTCTGACTGACGAACTAATCAATGATATCTGCTACGAATTCCAAGAAGCTGTAGTCGAAGTACTGGCAAACAAACTTATAAAAGCTGCCAAACTCTATGAAGTAAAATCTATATGTATAGTCTGATGAGTTTCAGCTAGCGACAGACTATTTGAGTATACTATATCACAAAGAGACAAAAAACTAAACAAAGAAATCGAGGTATTTAGACCTGTAGCAAAAAAATATTCAATGGATAATGGAGCTATGATATGAGTTGCCTGAATTATGAATTTTTTGAATAAATAATTTCTTGAAAAAGATAACAATAACATTAATATATAAAATATGCATCAAAAGTTTGCATTTATTCAGGTTCAAATAAAAATTTACATTATTTATATCCAGCAAATAAATGCTATCAAAACAATATTCCTATTGCTAAAAACAGATCATCGTCTTTACTCTAGTAGACAAAGGAAATTTATTTGCAATAATGTTTTGGAACCGATAAAAAAATATTTATAAAAATAAAATCAAGAAATGTTTGAAAAATTTTTTCAAAAAAAGTATATCCCATACTACATTTTATGAATTTGTATAGTTTTGTGGCTTTGAGTTTTTTTTATTGTCAAACTCAAAGAGAAAAAAACTTCCGACAAGACATATCAAGAGAATATAACAAAAATCGACGAAATAAACAAGACTATAGATAAAGAATTGGTTTGAACTGACGATATCAAAAATCTTAGTGGAACAAAAAAAACAGACACTGTCAAAAATATAGAAATAGATCTATCAGCATTTTCTGGCAATATATGATGAATAAGCTTGGACGACCTCAGGAAGGCATATTACGAGGCAAATGCTAAATGAGAAGACACCAAACAACTTGCCATTCTCGAAAAAATGTACAATATCACTCAAGTAGATTCTCTACTTTATATTATGATAGACAAAGCTATCTCTATATATGATTTTCAAAATAGTCTCAAATATATAAAAATTCTTTATGCCAAAAAGAAATGACTGGACAAGTTGAGCTTTGACACGTTTATGTATGTAATGATAAATTCACTTGACCTGGACAACCAACATATTCAGGATATGGAAAATATTTTAAACAAATTCTACTGAAATAATTTTATACCAAAAGATCAGTACAATTACTATAGAGCATTGTTGTTTTTGGCAGGGATAGATGTTGATTCATTCAAAAACACATTATTTAACCTGCCGGATAGTAAATATGCTCAAATCAAAAAACATGTAAATGCAGCTTTTAACCAATATGGCAAGTATAAAGATTCTCCTATTTACTACCTATACTGACTTCTATCTTATACGTTTTTCCAGCACGGATACTTTAACTTGGCACAAAGAGTTGCCAACGAATCACTGCAATATAATCCAAAATATATCCTTCCTTTACAAGTTCTAGCTTATTCAAATTTTATAGGTAACAACCATGAAAAAGCAAAAGAATTTTTTAAAAAATTACTTGAAATAGATCCTGACAATTCTACATCATACAAGTTTTATCTTTGAATATCTCAATACTGGGCAGGGAATTATACAGACTGTATTGTATTTTTATCACAGATCAAATCTTGAGATTATTATAAAGATTCATTAAGGTATCTAATATTGGCGTACAATAAAATTGGAGACGAGAAAAATATGGCTGATTGTTTCCAAAAACTAATAGATCAAAATAACCTTATAGAATACGACTACTACGTATTTTTTGATAAGATATTTTACGATCCGTGGGTAAACAAAAAATGATTTAATCTGTATAAACAAAACTCTGATCTTGCTTACAAATATCTAGACAGCTGCATAAAAAACTTGGATAAAGCATCTTTTTATATATGCTGATATGGAAGAGCAGGAACTTTTGTGGCAGACTGAAACGATCAAAAAGCATTACAATATCTATTGTATATGTCCAAATATTACAGCAGATGATATTTATTCCAAAAAATTGCTGACCTTTATAGTGCTAAATGAGATCTGACTGCAGCCAAAGAATACTATATTAA
>CALFEN010000040.1 GCA_937950065.1 uncultured bacterium
AAGAACTGAACCAGAAAGTAAAAAATATAGAAAATGAACTTTTTAATGTGAACAAAAAAAGTAATAATAAAAAATTTAATGCTCATGATCTAAAAAGATTTGAAAGAAGCAATATACTATGACTAATAGCCTTACCAGAAAATCTTATAAAAGAATTTGAATGAATAATCTCATGAAATTTCGATGAATTGGAAGATTACGATGAATAATCTGGATATATAAGAAAAAAGTTATCGAATTTGATAATAAAGAGTCTTTATAAAGGTAATGTAAAGTGAACTCTCTATGATAAAAGTTCAATAAAAATTTTTTTTGTAAGTTTTACAAGTTGGGAATCTTTTCCAAGCTGACTAACTGTAATTTCATTTCAAATATCACCAAACTTTGAATATTCACTAGGATCAAATTTTTGTGCGTCTATCTCATTTTCAAATTCTTTTTCTAATCTAATAAGTCAAATAAAATCTCATTCATAGACTTTTATAGAAGTATTTTTATCTATATAATAATTCTTTCTGATAATCCTTTGAGATGAAATCTTCTTTAATTCGTTAAATTCACGTTCGCTGATTTCAAACTTCAGTCAATTCCTTGTGAGATCTGAAATTTTTTCTTTTCTCTCGAATATATATTTATTCTCTTTTTGGGTTATTCTTATCTCTATACCATCTTCGTTAAACAAAAAATATCTTTCAGAATATACAAAGTCTAATTCATCTATATTTTTGAGATTCTTTATAATAAACTTTCTTTCTATCTCCTGCATTTTTTAAAATTATTAATTATAAATGAGATTCCAAATCTATAGCTGCTGATATTGTTTTTCCCCTTTCCAACATCCATAATCGTTTTTTCTCTTTGAGTAAGAAATCAGGGGTTCCATTTGGATATATAGTTACCTCATATTTTTCTTGTAAAGTCAAATCTACTAAATTTTCAAAACATCACTGTACAAATTTTGTTCAATGAAATTTTTGTTTCTTGAGATTAAGTTTTGATTTTATAATATTTTCAAAGAATAAATATCATCGATTGAGTGGAATAATAGTATCTACATTTGCATCTTTAAAATACTTTAAATCATTTTTTATAGTATCACGAATCATGTGATCTCTAAATCACAATTTATAAAGGTAAAATTTCCAAAGAGTTGTTTCTTTCTTTCGTACAGAGAAAGGATAATGGAATTTCTCTATCTTTTGTTGATTGGAAGTAAGCTCATAATTTTTTGCAAGGTCAAAAAAAGTTTTTTCTATAACATGAATATCTGCAAAATCTCATACAAATCATATTTTCCCAACTAAAGACTTCTGAAGTGCTCACTCCAAGTATGTAGTAAATAACGGTAATATCTTGTTATCATTGGAATATAACTCATATATCGGAGGTAATATTATATAATCTACTTTTTTCTTTTTCAAAAAATCTATTCATGCCTGTATATTATGTAGATTGTATTCCAAATCTTTGTCTCAATATGGTCAATTATTCCAATCTCGTAATATATGATATTCAAAATCATATTTGTTCAAAAATTTAAACAAACTCAATTGATCAAAATTACTAGTTATTATTCAGATTTTCATTATATTTTTTTAAATTAAAAAACTTATAAAAACTAGTATAACTATTTTTTTTTTATTTTCAACCAAAAAATAATTTTTATACTATACTAAATTTATTTTTACTGTCATTCATCTACCCTCTCTTTCATAGTTCAAGAAGTTCATTTAAGATATTTCATTCATTCTTGCATACCAAGCCAAAATTTTCAATTAATCTCTACAAAAGATTTGTATTCTTTCAAAAATTCATATTGAGTTTTCTTTTCTTCTTTATCTTCTGTACCAGCGTTATCAGTCTGTAATGCAGTATCTACAACCCCAGCAAAATTTTGAGCGTTTTTCCAACTATCCCAGTCTACCGAAACTGAAGATAAGGTTGTATTTTTTTCTTCTCATATCACAATATATTTATTTAAATCGGTTCTATTTAATTCTTCCTGTGCTCACAAAAATCTTTTTTCATAATCTTTATTCTTATTTGTTTCCTGATCTTTATCTTCTTCTTTCTTCTTTGTTTTAGAATCTGTGTTGAATAAGGGCTTTGATTTTAGAACAAAATCAAAATCAAATATTTGTTTTAATTTTATATCTTTGAGAGAGGTTTCCCATCGTTCATCAGTAAAAGCATGCTTCATTCTTGCTCATTTTTCTCTCTTATTCCTCATTTCTTCTAATATTTTTTCAAATATCTCTTCTACAGACTCTTTTCATTTACCACCCGAGGAACTACTAGAAGAACTACTTGACGAAGACGATGAACTTGAGGAACTACTAGAACTTGATGAACCGGCATTCACTCATCATTTTTTGGAATCTACCATACAAATTTTGACATCAACAATGCTATCACCTCATCATACATTCGCACATCAAGGTCATCAATTTCATAAATTAAACTCACTTGAAGAAGAACTCGATGAACTACTTGACGAAGATGATGAACTTCAAAAAACAGATGACAAATCCATTAATTCACTTGAACCTGTTTCATCGGATGCTGCTGTATCAAAAACCGCATCTCTGATATTATTATCATAATAATCACTGATAGTTGGCATGTCATCTCAAGTATCATAAAATCATTCGTAATCATAGGAAGATTCAGTTGTTTCATATTTAGAACTAATTTGCTGATCGTCTCAATATGTAGTATCTTCTCAAGTTCAGATTACTTGACAACTAGTGTTGTTTACTATAGTAGTATTATCTGAAAGTAAATTTGTAGAATCACTAAATTCAGTTGAGGAAACTGAACTTGAGGAACTACTAGAACTTGATGAAAGTGATGACTTACTTAAACTTGTATACAAAGAAGAAAGTTTGGTACTTGTTACGTTTCCTACTCCATTGGATGATAAACTCAATTTGGAACTACCAGAGGATGAGGAGCTACTACTACTTGAGGAACTACTAGAACTTGATGAAGACGAACTAGAACTTGATCAACTTGATTCATCATAAAATTTTAACTTATTCGCATCCTTCATTTCTTTGAAAAGTATTTTACCTATTGCTTTTACATCAAGTGCAAGATCAAAAGGAGCGTCATCTTTTTCTCAATTGGTAAAAGCTTCATCGGCATAATTTACATATTTAGCTGAATTTTTATTACTTATCGTAGAGTTCATACTATCAAAAAGCTGTTCCACAGTTCCCCTACAAGAATAATAGGCTTGTTGAGAATATTCAAGATTATCTATTTTTTGAGTAGATTTATCACTTTCACTATATTTAGGAGTATTTAAACACTTAAAAACCTTCATACAAGATTTTTGAAATTTTTGGGAGGAAGTTTGAGAGTCCTCATCCTTAGAATTTAATTCCGCCCATGATTTATAATACTGTCATTTTGAAAGATTAAGATAAATATTATATACATCAGATTTATCTGTATTACAACTCCATGAAGAATTTATCTGTGCAGAAACTGCCGAAAAAGTATCCTGATATGACTGTGACTCTGTATCTACAGTCAATTTATGTGCATAATCATAAAGATTTCAAAATTCTACGCTTTGAGAAAATTCATCAAGCTCATCATCTAGATTCTCCTGTCACGCGAAAACATTCCCTATAAATAAGGTAAATAGAATGAAAATAAATGAGATTAATAGATCAATTTTCTTCATCTTTTGCTATTATATTTTATAAATTATTTTCTTGTATCTTGATATTCTGAAGTCTTACCACTTAACGTTTTTACAGGAGTATAATATTTTACAAGCTGATTCCTAAAGTTTACTACATCTTCATAGTACGCCATTAATGCTATGTGCGTAGGTAAGGTATTTTTTACTCATATGATAAGCCTTATCATATTCACTGTAGACTTTTGAGCTAGACTTATCTCTTTTTTTACTAGCATCTCTTCTATACGATTTGATTCAAAATCTGTTCATACAAACTCTGGATTTGAAAATCCCATAAGTGCTCATTCATAAGTAATCATAAAATTATAATAACCAAGTAGCATATTATAATACATAAGATCATTTAGCAAAAGATTTTTGAATTCCTTTGCTGCTATACTCTTGGTATCTGATTCAAAAGCACATTTTATAAAATCTCATCATCCGTCATCACATTTTTGGTCTAGAGCTTTGTCTCAATCTATATAAGTACTATTTTCTACCAATTTCTTTAACTTTTTGAGGTAATCTGAAAGAAGTTTATACGTCTTGGGATGAGAACAGTATCAATTTTCATCTGAATCAGATTCAGATTCTGATATATATTTGCCGCTTCATCCACAAGCTTTCTCTCAAAAATTTTGTTTATTAAATTTATCTATACTTTCAGAGATATCTGTTTCTGTGAGTCAATATACAGCTGCCAATTTAATATTAGAATAATCATTCATAACTTTGGCATATAATTTGGATAAAAACTGTGAA
>CALFEN010000041.1 GCA_937950065.1 uncultured bacterium
TTGATTACATTTTATTTTTTTATTTTAAAAAATGGAAAACATCAAAGAAAGTATTTTTTATGTGCCATGATTTTGGGCAAAATTTTCTAAAGCTTACTCTAATTTTTTTGGCGACGCAACATTGATTGCTGCTGCTTTGATACCTTGATTGCTTGTTTTTGTTTTGGGATATCTCTTTGTCTCGCTATGACTTATCGCTATTACCCAAAACTGAATGATGGATCATAATGTTCAGTGACTTTATGCAATCTGGACATTTATATATTATATTCTCAACGCTTTGATTGTGATGATTGGCTCAATTGTATTGATAATCTGCATCAAAGAGAAAGAACAATGAAATCAGGTCTTGGTATGAGAACTTTTTGAAAAAGCTCTTAAAAAACTGCCTGTATACATAAAAGTTGTTATAAAAGCTTTGCTTTATGTGCTTAAACCATTGCTCGTAGTTTTGGCGTGAGTTTTATTGATGGCGTTTGCATCTTTTATAACTCCTGTACTAGTGATAGTATGACTGATTGTTTTGATAGTTTGAATTGCTTATATGGTAAGAAATGTATTTGATATCATAATGATATATAACATATCCATAGTTGAAAACAAAGATGCGACTTCATCATTAAATGAATCTATACAGCTTATGAAATGAAATAAATGAAATTATGTTTGGAATGTATTGCTTTTTGCTATAATTAGCTATATCTTTGTATGAATATTGGTCGCAATACTTCATGTATCCCAATCTTCAGTAATCTGATTGTTAATTTCTGCTGTCTTGGATTCTTTTGTGACATGAATGTTGGCTTTGATGACATATATGCTTTATAGACAATACAGTGTTGAGAAGCAATGAAACCAGCAGACTCAACCACAAACACAAACTTTATAAATAAACAAAAAATATGGCAATAATTCTTGGAATAGTACTTTTTATGATACTTATCATCATACACGAACTTGGTCATTTTATAGCAGCCAAAAGAGCTTGAGTCAAGGTTTTGGAGTTTGGTATATGAATACCTCCAAAACTTTTTAAGATATATAC
>CALFEN010000042.1 GCA_937950065.1 uncultured bacterium
TCTTTTAGTAATTATTGAAATAATGTAAAAATATCTGCTCCTTGACTGGATATTTATAGCACATGGAAAGACGGCTGATACCAGACCTTGCAGTGAACTTCACAATCAAGTGCTATCGTAGCTGGTGCACTTAGCTTGTTTGCTGCACAGGATAATAGTTTGGACTATACTGGATTGATAAATAAGTTAAATCAAAATGTAGAAAATTGAGTATTAAAATTAAATTCAAAAGCTATTTATACTATTTCAAATCCTTCCCAGATAGATCTAAAAAATAACGATTTATATGTTGAAACAAAATCACTTCTTAGTGGTGATGATTTAAAAGGCAGAAATAATATATATACATGAGATATCTCGGATTTTATAAATTTTAGTGGAGATGATATATTTTCAGATACACTTTATGATTACATCCTTACATGAGATAATATATTAAATACTATTTTTAGTTGAAACGGTTTAACCGGAATTTCTTGAGATGAAAATACTTGAGATTCTGTTTCTCAAACATGAATTTTTGTGCCAAAAGATGATATAGCTCAAACCTTTGTATTTCAGTATGCTACTGATATAAACGATAACAATAAATACATTTATGAATGAGTAATGACAGGTTCAAATTCTAAATGGAAAGTATTTCAAAGATGAGTTTGAGATTTAAATATTGAACTTATTACGAGTGGAGGTATAAAATATATATATGGATTGAATATATGAAAATACATCGTTATAAATCCAAAACATATAATTATGCTGTGATGGGATGGAAAATATCAAAATCCAAATCTGACTGCTTATATGGATTGAAAGAATATTTCCGCTAATTTGAAACTTATATCAACAATAGATCAATGAAATAATAATGAAGCATTGTTTCATTGATATGCACAAAGAACAGAAAATTCCTATTACGAATTTTTTAGTTGAGATATCTTTGATGGTTCAAAAACTCCGATACAGATAAATAACATCTATTCTGAAGTATTAAGTAATGTAAGTAAGATAAATAACTCAAATATTTTGCAGTCCACAGATTTTAAACTGTTTCTTATGAGTTCTATCAATCCGATTTGACAGTATGTGGTAAATCACAGATTTAAAAATGTCTTATGAGAAAAAATAGTAAACTTGGATTCTATGGCTGAGACATACGTTGATTGAGTATATGTTTACTTTTGGAATCGGAACGATAACGGATATCTCTATAGAGCGAAATTAGATGGTAGTGAAAAATACTGATCAGGAACTAGAGTCGTATCAAAAGAAGAATTTAGTTTTAATAGTAATATTTCAGACGATCAGTATTTTTACTATACAAATCAAAATGATAATCAAAAAATTTATAGAATAAAAAAAGATGGAAGTGAAGATGGCACAGATGGTACAAAAATAATAGATAAAGTTTGAGGTCCCGTATTATTAACCTGAAATTACATTTATTATCAAAATGGTGATGATAATTATAAACAATATATGGCAAAGAAGGATTGATCTGATATAACCTCTTGAGGAATATATATAATAACTGGTAATAATATATGATGATTTAGTATAAATGACTGAGAGTATTTTTATTTTTCAAACCGGAATGATAATGGCACTATTTATCGTATAAAAATGGACGGCAGTGAAAACACTGGAAGCGGCACAAAAGTGATAGGCTGCTTAAATTGATGATTGATGGCAGTAGATGGAGATTATATTTATTACATGAGCGGAGACTGGTTTAGTACACAAACAGTTTCTTTAGCAAAAAAAGACGGTTCTGACTTAAATACTTGTGGAACAGGTATGTTTCAAGGTTATGGCTATTCCAAGATAGACGGTGATTATATTTATTATCAAAATAATTTTGATGACTCAAAATTTTATAGAACAAAAAAAGACGGCTCTGAATGAACATGAACAAAAATTTTTGATGAAGGAGGTGTTAGTTATTTACAGTTGAGTGGAGATTATATCTATTATCAAAGTCGGAAAACCTGACGGAAAATTTATAGGATAAAAAAAGACTGAACCGAACTTACAGGTACAAAATTAACAGATATAAGTGTATATCCTTATTATATAGATGATACATATATGTATAAGGACGTTTATTGTATAAAAAAAGATGGAACAGAAGATAATTTAAAATTTGATGATGCGGACTACTTGGGTTCACCGATAAATGTCGAAGCTAACGTCCAAAATCTTAAAATTAATGTAGAGGCTGAAGTTCCTACCTGAACTGATTATAAATTTTATCTAGCAAATAAGGAAGATAAAATTTTGATGTTTGATGGTACAGAATGAATACGAGCTATGGGTAACTCTCTTCAGCTATGGAATAGTAGTTATAATCATGGTACTCCGGAAGAAATAACATCAAATGTATCAACTTGAGACTATTTAAGTTTTGAAAAAGATGGAGATGAGCATCAATATAAAATTATAGGATTTTGACCTAGTCGGATAAATATGGATACAACCATAGATTTATGAGTTTGGTATGGATACGATATATATCTTATAAAGAAGAATTTTGTGGAAATATCAAAAGAAGATTTGACAGGTGATAATTATATAAGTCTATGAGAATTGTTTGATAATAATTATACAGACAAACTTTATTATAAAATAACATTGCTTAGTGATTATGTAGATACAAAACTTAGTCCTGTAATAAATTCCATAAATTTCTCAAGATCAACAAATGACTTTATATTTAGTGGTTCAAACGCTACAGATGCTACTTGATTTAATGTAGAGCAAAAAATTCAAGTGGAATTTAATACTATGGTAGATTCCTGAACTATTTCAGGGAATATAA
>CALFEN010000043.1 GCA_937950065.1 uncultured bacterium
TTTATAAAGTTAAAATCGTTTTGATACATTGAATAAAAATTATCCATAAGTAATCATTCTACTTCCGTTGCATCCAATATTGCTACACCTCATGTAGTAGTTCATGTTCATGCCTGTATCTTCAAAATAATATCGTTTTTTTCTTTTAACTGTTTTTCTAGTTGAGCTATCTTATCAGGATTTCACCCATTTCCTCAAGCTATTTTTTGTTCAAGTTCAGCATTTTTTTGAGTAAGTTGTTTGATCTGCATGTCTTTTTCAGCACTTCATGTTTGCTGTGAAGCTTTAGTAAGCTTTGTCTCTAGATCAGCAATCTTACCCTCATATTGTTTTTTTATCTCTTCACTATTCCCTGATCAAATCTCTGCCATTTTTTTAGTAAGTTCATCGTTTTTTTGCTGCAATTCCTTTACTTTTTCATCATTAGCTCATGAATTTCATGATTGCTGTGAAGTAGATTTATTTCATCATAATATAGATGCTAAATTATCTTTATTTTGATAACCCACATAAGAACCTCCTCACAAGACTACAATTCCTAATAGTGCTATAAAAAATATACTTGTAGCTTTCTTTGCTTTTTTCCTTTTTTGTGCCTTTTTAAATAGCTCTTTTTGGATATTTTCATCTATTCCATCTACAGATATTCAATTTTGAGTAATAGCTGTTATCACGTCTATTACAGGAGCTGTGGAATCTTTTTGCTTTTGACCTTCCAATACAATTCCTGCTGAAGATTTTTTGAAGATATCTTCTGTTTTTGTTTCTTCTTTTTTAGGAGCCTCTCATCAGATATTTATCTTAAATGTATTTACATTTGGGGCTGGTGCTGCTTTTGGAGCTTCCTCCTTTTTTTCATTTCAAAGATTTATCCCTAGTGAATTTGCTTTAACTTCCTCTTTAACAGGCTCTACTGCTGGTTGTCAGCCAACTGGTATACTTGGTGCTTCTTCTTTTGAAGTAGTTATTATTGCTGGAGATGCTTCAGGAACAGAAGCAGGAGTTGAAGATTCCTGCACAATAGGATTTGCTGTTTCTGTTCAGTTTGGAATAGAAGATACATCACTCAACAAATCTTTAATTTCTTGAGACTGTCACATTCCTGCTTTTGAATCTTCTTCTTTCTTTTCAGCTTTCTTTCCAAATCCTCAAAAAATTGATTTCTTCTCTTCTTTCTTTAGTTCTTCTGCTACTGCAGGAGCTTCTTCTTTCTTCTCGGCTTTCTTTCCAAATCCTCAAAAAATTGATTTCTTCTCTTCTTTCTTTAGTTCTTCTGCTACTACAGGAGTTTCTTCTTTCTTCTCTACTACCGCTGGAGTCTCTTCTCTTTTCTCGGCCTTCTTCCCAAATATTCAAAAAATCGATTTCTTCTCTTCTTTCTTTGATTCTTCTGCTACTGCAGGAGTTTCTTCTTTTTTCTCTACTACTGTCTCCATGGTAGAAGGGGTTTCAAAAGGAGAAGCTGCTACCGGTTGTTCTGTGATTATATCTTCTTTCTTTTCTTCTGCTGGCTGTGGAGTCAATACAGGAGTTTCCATAGAAATTTTTGGTGTATCCATAGACATTACAGGAGCAGCAACTTGTGTATTTTCAATTTCTGGTTGAGGTAAAGGAGCTTCTACATCATCTTTATTTTCAGAGGAAGCTGCTAAAGATTCTTCTACTATTGAAGGAGTTTCTGTAACCAATTCTGGTTGGGGAGTTTCCATAGAAATTTCAGGCTGTGATCAAAGATCTTCTATCTGTAATGAAGTTGAATTATCTTCTTGCATCAAGTCATTGGTAAACTGTGCGTCAATAGAAGGATTTGCTGTATTATCATCTATTGCAGCGATATCCAAATCTACCAAGTCATTAGGCTTTTGTGTATCGTCTTTTTTTGTATCATCTTTCTTTGAATTATCTTGAGGAGTCCCTCATCAAGAGCTTGTTCCACCTAGATTTATAAAGATTTCTGGCATTGTATTTTTTGTTTATATTTTAAAACATATAAACAATTATAATTATTTAAATACTATTTGTCAAAAAAAAGTAAGATATTTTTAGAGATTCTCCTCTAAATTTTTATTTAAAATCTTCCACAAGGTTTACCAAAACCTCATTATAAATATCCATTCATTTGGAAGTCAGTTTTAAAGTATCATTTCAAACGTTTATAAATCATAATTTCTCAAATTCTTCTATTTTTTTTACATAATTTTTTATTAAGATTTTTTTAAAACTGTCAAGTTTTGCTATCCCAAAATTAGTCCTAAGTCCCAAAAAAAATTTTTCTATCAAAAAATCTTTTTCCGTAAGATATTTTATACTTGAGCTATCCAAAAACTCCTTTTTTTCAAAGTCTTTCCATGATTTTGTATTTTCAAAACGCGTTCCCTGCAGGCCTTCCACGTCTGGCAGTTTTTCCCAGAGTCTGGAAGAATATTCTTTATCCAAGAAAGAATGTGCTGAAATTCCAAGTCCCAGATAATTTCACATAGTCCAGTAAACATTGTTATGAATACTTATCTTGCCCGGCAGTGCAAAATTTGAAATCTCATATCTCTGATAGCCTGCATCTTCTACTATGGATTTCAATAAATCAAATTCCTGGAATATATTTTCGTCTGCCTGCTCCTTATTGCTTTCAGTTATAAATCTGTTGTACCAAAAACTTCATGCAAAAAGTTCTAATGTATAAATAGAAAAGCTATCCAAAAAATGGCTTTCTACAAGATTTTGAAAAAATGTAATCTTTTTATCGTCCCGTAATATTTTCTCTCATTTTTTATTTGTATTAAACTTGCCAAAAGCGATGAAATCAAAATTGAAGACATTATTTGATCTTTTGTATTTCTGCAAATCCCTGATAAATCATATAAGAGAGTTGAAAAAATAATCCCTTCCAGAGAGTTTCAAAATTTCATCATCAAAAGATTGTATTCAAATACTGTATCTTATCCTAAAGAAATCTTTAAAAGTATCATTTATAGTTTTGATAAAATCCAAAACTTCGTCATAGGGATTTGGATTTAGTTCAAAACTGATTTCCTCCAGGAAATTTAAATCAAAAAATTTTTGTATTCTTTTTATTATTTCTATTATCTGCTGTTTACCCAGTAGTAAAGGCGTTCATCATCAAAAATAGATTGTTTTTATCTGTTCTTTGGGGAATTTCTGTGCGTAAAATTCTATCTGACCTACTAGTGCTTCAAAATATTTTTGTCTTAAATCAAAAAATCATTCGTTTGATACGGGAATGACAAAGAAATTACAATAATTGCACTTCTGACTGCAAAATGGGATATGAATATATAATGATAACATTATTTACTATAGAGATAAATTTTTTTTATTTATACAAAATTTTTTGGAAAAATCAATCTGTTTCTAATAAATATATTGAAAAATTTTATAAGATATCTATAATTAATAATTATTTAATCATATCTTATAATTATGAATTTTGATAATAAAGTAGTATTAATAACTTGAGCAGCCAGATGAATATGAAAAAGCACAGCGTTAACATTCGGCAAAAATTGAGCTAACGTTGTTGTTGCCTATAATACTTCCAAAGAAGAGGCTGAAAAAGTCGTAGCTGAA
>CALFEN010000044.1 GCA_937950065.1 uncultured bacterium
ATGAAATGTATATCAAGAAACTGTGTTTTTGTGAGAGAAATGACAAACCTTTGCTCAACCTGTTCTCGATATAAGTTCGGATCAGATCAAAGCTTTCCACGGAGTAAAAATTCAAAAACTTGATAAAGATAAAATGTTTTATCTGGCAAGTAAAGGAATAAATAATCAAAATTCTCAAGAACTTATGATATGATGATATTTTAATAAGTTTTTTGATTGATTTAATATTAATGAAAGTATAATCAAATGATATTTAACTTTTTTTGAAAAAAAATGAATGAATCAGCAGATTTGATAAAAGATTATTCCACAAATCCTGTAAATAATTTTGATATGTCTGACGCAGATATTGTTTACGAAGAGTGAAATATAGTTTGTGGTGATCAGATAAAAATTTTTATTAAGCTTGATGCAGATAAAATTCAGAAATTTAGTTTTACTTGAAATACAGCAACAGTCAGCACTGCCTCTGCAAGCATAATCGCTGAACAGATAGAATGAAAAAATTTGGACGAGGTTCTTGCCCGAAATTATGAATATATGCATAATCTATGACTTGAAGTCAGTACCAGAAGAAAAAGAGCTGTAGTCTTACCATTGGTAGCTATTATAAATTGAATCTATTCTTATAGAGGGTTAGAAAAAAAAGTAGATTTTGATGATTTATTAGAATAAAGCTACTAGATAAAATAGAATTTCTTTACTTAAAATGTTTATATTAGAAAAAATTTATAGGTATATTTTTTTCGTTTAAAATGAATTTTTCTGAAAAATTAAAATATAATATTCCCATGATTAATTGACTAACTTTTCAATTTTTTATTGTTAATTAATAGCATTTAGTAAAGAAAAATTGCTTAATTATCCTAAATTATAAAAATTAAAAAAACATTTGCTATTGAATAAAAAAAATCAATCATTATTATTATATAAAAGTTATTTTCTATAAATTAAAAAATGATGAATAAATTTGTAAAAAATAAAAAATTATTGGTAGGGATATGAATAACTCTGGTTATTTTGTTTTTGGTAGGAGTCATTTATTATTGAAGTAAATATTGATTTACTCCAAATGCTAGGGCAAATTATTTCAACAAGGAAAACCTTGTTTATATCAAAAATTATTTGATAAATAATTATAAGGATAGCTATCCTATACCGGAATGAGATGTTGTTTTTTTGGATAAATATTTAAAACCAATCGTCGTATCAAATGAAAAAAATGTTTTGGCTCAAAATCCTGATATTTATGTAATCCAGTGAAATACCTGTAATATAGATGTAGGGCAGTGAGATTACGAAAAGAAAAAATATGATATGAGATTTTCTGATGAAAAAACAAAAAAATGTTTTAGTTATGCAGTGACTAGAGACAGGCAGCATTTTCAATTAGGAACTATTTTATATCAAAACTGGAAGTATGTTTCATATTTCGATTGAAATTTTTCTTGAAATATTACCAAAGATTACCAGTCTGAAAATACTGTTCCAAATAATTCTGATAAGTTTTTTCCTTATTATCCTTGATTTAATAATACTATCTCTCTGGAACTCCTTACTGGTAAAGCAGATTTATATGTAAACTATAATTTTGCCAAATATAATTATAAGATCAAAGATTGAAAAATAACTTTACCGGCAGATACTAATCTCGAATTAAGTTTTAACTGAAATTGATTTGCTTATAAGCTTGTTTATCCAAATTGAAATATTCAGATACTCTGACCAAATAGTGATCAAAAACTTTCGTTTGTTATCAAAAAATTTAAATATGACAACAAGAGTACAGAACTTCTGATAAAAGATTTCATCTGAAAACTTTGAAATGTTTTTGTCTCCAATGGAGAAGACTCCGACAACAGAATTTACGATAGTAAATGATTATTATTCGAGATATTTTTGGGGAATACTAACTTTTTGTCTGATGACAAAATCACAGGGATCCTGCTTACCAGTGGTAAGACAAGATTCTCCAAACTCAAATATGAGTATATTTTTGATAAAATAAATGATTACAGGGGTTTTGATAAGGACGGCAGTTATGTTGATTTAGCTAAAAATTGATTTAATTCATATTTAAAAGATCTTTTTGAGTTCTCGGTTTTTGTAAATGATAATATAGGTAATAAAACAGAAATAGCCGTTTCCGGTACTGGGAAAATACAGAATAATTTTTTGAAATATGTCTTGGAAAATAATAAAAATATATTTTATCAGAAATCTTATATTATCACCTGAAATAATATAAATCTATCTGTAAACATATTTAAATGATATTTTGATGAAAGTTTTACGTCAAAATTTTATAATTACGTGGATAAGAGTGATGTCCCAGATTTTTCTATAATTACACTTTTTGGTAAGATTTGTGATGGTAAATCTTTAGTTTCTGTTTCACAGTTCGGAACTTTATTTGATTATAGACAAAATACTATTGAATTTAAGCAAAAAATAAGTAATATCTTACCAGAAAATTATGTATTGTATCTATACAATCCTGCATCAAAATTGCTTGGGATAAGCCATTTTGATATAAAGACGAGAAATATAATATTTGATAAGGATTTATCAAAAATCAAAATAAATTGAGAAATACCTTCTGGATTTATCCTGCTATGCAACAATTAAGATGAATTTAAATTTACAAAAAGAGAGTAAACATTATGCTCCAAACCCTGAACTTGAAAAACTCAAAAATCAGATTGTAGAGTTAAAGGTTGCTGAACTTGAGCAGAAATTTTTTTCTAAAGACAAAGATTTTTTTACACAGGTAGATAGATCAAGGAAATATAAAAATTGAGAAATTTTGAAAAGAGTAAAGTCTAGGCTAGAAGCGAGAAATTCAAAGATATCTGCTTCCAAAAAATATGAGAAATTTTATGCTTATTTGGATAATAATTCGTCTTTTACCTGTTAATTTTATTATGGAAAGTTATAAAACTATTTGAAAAAAAGATGTTTTTTTTAGGACATGTTTTTTGCTTGTATGAATAATATTATTATTTCTTATAAATTGACTGATAATTTTTTTTCTTAATTGATGGAGTATCTCTTTGTGGTATTACGGCTTTATAGCTTTATCTGCTTTCTTCTTTTACAAGATTTATAGACTTTTTAATAATATTAAATATGAATTTACTTCTGAAAGTATTATAGTATATTCGGGCAGAAAAAAATATACTTTATTTCTAAAAAAGATTGATAAATTAGAAAAAATAATTAATATACCTATTATAAATTTGTTTGGAATTAGGTATAATCCAGTTTCCAAAGAATTGTTTTTTCTAACTTCATATCAAAATATTATAAAGATTTATATGAATGACGGAGAAAAAATATATATCTCTCCCAAAAGATTTGATGAAGATACTTTTAATTTTTATAACAATAATATAAAATGAAAAAAATAATTTGATTTCTAATATTGATGTGATTTTTGTTTTTATGAAATACTTTTGCAACTGTTTGTAATGACTTTGATGCTGGTAAACTTTGTATAGGATTGCAGAGTGCTTGAGGTTCTCAATATAGCGTAAAAGTAAAGTTTTTCCCAAACGAAAAGAAATATTCATATAAACTTGATTGTCAGGTATGAACTCCTGATGGTTATATCAAAGATGTAGGTACATGTAGCAAGACATTTGATTATGCAGGTAGTGGGATATGACAAATAGAATATTATATTAGTTTGGAGTGACAAAACAAAGTTATAAAGGATTCCTATGATTTCACAAATAAACCAGATCCTGTATTTCCTCAAGAAGAAAAAGAATCAGATGATGACTCTAATTCAAGTAATCAATCAAATGATGATCAATATTCTTTTACCCAACGTCAATTAAAAGATATAAAATCTGTTTACAATATGTGGCCTAGTTTGATTACCAAACTTGAGAAAAAATATTCTAAATTGAAAAAGAATCAGGACTGGCAGGATTTTCAAGAATATATATATCAGCAGTTAGATAGTTTTGTGAACGATGAAGATAGTGATATCCAGAGTTACAGTCAGTTTAAAGAAATGATAATTGATTTTATAAAATTGACTAAAAAAGAAAGATAATATATAAAATATAGTTTCTTAAATATCAGAGGCGTAAAAAAAATCAATTACTGTTTTATTAAATAGTTATTTGCAATTTAAAGTAAAAAATACAAAACTAAATTTTGAGTGTTTTGTATTTTTTATATTCCAAAAATATTGTATAATATAGCTATATAAACTTATATATTTGAAATATAACTATTTTTTCTTATTGATTTTAGATATCTTTTCTCTATTATATAACATATTTAATATCTAATATTGAGTTATGTCCAATAAACTAAATAGTATTATTATATATACTTTGGTAGCATTTTTTATTTGTTTCTTTTTATATCCATTCTATATTAAATTATTAAAATATTTTAAAGCAGGAAAGACAATACGTGAAGAAAGTACTAGTTGATGAATAGCTACAATATTTAATAAGCTGCACTGACACAAATCCGGCACTCCTACTATGTGAGGAGGGATTTTTTTGATAGTGACTCTAATTTTGGTTTTATTTTCATTTGTCTTGCAAAAAATGTGAATTCTTACAAATTCACTTATTACTAGACAGGAAACTTATATTATTTTGTTTGCATTTTTTAGTATGTGAATACTTGGAATAATAGATGATTATCTAAATATAAAATGAATTGGTAAAGTGAAATGACTTACTGCAAGAATGAAACTTGTATGGATGTTTTTGTTCTCCTGATTTATAAGCTATTGGTTTTTCTTTAGGCTGGGAGTGGACTATATAAATTTTTGGCCGTTTGCCTGACATGTAAGTTTATGATATTTTTATCTTATTATTACTTTTATATTTACAGTAGCGATAGTAAATGCCATAAATATAACGGATGGACTTGATTGACTGGCTGGCTGACTTATGATTATTGTTCTTATAGTGCTAGGTATTATTACATTTAGTTACAAATGGTATTTAGCTACGACGGTGATTGGTATCATATGATGAAGTCTGTTAGCTTTTCTATGGTTTAATATAAATCCTGCAAAAATATTTATGTGAGACTCGTGAGCTCTGGCACTTGGTTGACTTGTGGCTTCGCTTATATACCTCCTCAATATTAGAATGTGAATAATAATTCCTTTTATGATACTATTTTTTTTATTTTGGCTCGAGCTTTTGACAAGTTTTTTGCAGATTCTATCAAAAAAGATATTTAAGAAGAAATTTTTTCCCATGTCTCCATTTCATCATTGGCTGGAATATGAGAAATATCCAGAGCATACTATTGTTATGAAGATGCGGGTTGTAAATTGAGTTTTAGCAGCTATTACGATAATATTGATATTTTATCAATTTAATATAGGGAAGTAAGATATGAATTCAGAGTTGGTAAAAGAATTTAATAAAATAAGAGATATCCCTTATTCTATCCCTCAAAATAATTGTAGTAGAAAATGTATAAAATTAAAAAATGTTTTGGAGAAATATTGATATATATCCAGATACAGAGTTTGTGAATTTAATTGGATGGATTTTAATTTTCCACCAGAAATAAAAAAACTTATAAAACAAAATAACTCTCTACATGTCTTTTTGGAAGTCTTAGTAGAGGGGAATATCATAATATTGGATCCTACATGGGATTATAAATTGAGAAATATATTTGAAATAAATATTTGGGATGGGAAGAGTAATACAAAGATAGCAGTAAAAACAAATAATATATATGATTATAACAAAAGTGAAAATATTATATTATGAAAAATAAAAATATTAGAAGATAGTGGAAATCAATCATTTTATAAGTTATTAAATATTTGGTTTGAAAAAATAGAATTTAATAAATAAACAAAATTATGAAAAATCTTATAAAAATCTTTCTGGTCTGAATTTTATTACAATTCTTTTTACAGACATTGATAACTTTTGGACTTGGTATAAATATAGAAATTATATGGTTATGGAAGGAGTTTTTTATTATTGTATTCTTTTTTTATCTGTGTTATCTTGTGATAACGAAAAAACAGTACAAAACATTATTTAAAGATAAATCAATATTGTGGCTGGAAATACTTTTCTTATTGCAGGTAATCTTGGCCTTTTTGATAAATATTCTAATATTAAAAACTTGAATCTCACAGTTTATACTTGCTTTCAAATATGATTTTCTAGGCTTTTTGATATTTTTTATTTTTGTAAATTTATCTCAATTTTTGGATCATAAATTCATAAAGAAGATATTATTTTTTTTCGGTAAGGTTTTGAAGATTGTTTTGATTTCAGCGATTTTTTGGTATGCATTAATTTTGTTAAAACCATCATTTCTCTACAATCTTTGATATGATAATAATATTTATGAATGAACAGCATGACAAAGACCTCCTGCTGTCTACAAAACACAGCAATACTACGGTTATCCACGTAATCAATTTTTATTTGAGAGACCTATAAGTTTTGGTTTTTTCTTGGTAGCATTTTGGCCACTATTTTATTTACTGTATATTAGATCTGATAAGTCCAAAAATAAGTACTTACGGCTGCAATGTATGGTTTAAAAAAAATATTGACTTTCTTCAGAGCTGCCTGGTGAGGATGGTTCGTGCAGATAATAACGATAGGATTGTTGATCCATGCCAAGGATCTAAAAAAATTTAATATAAAATTTTTATTACCCTT
>CALFEN010000045.1 GCA_937950065.1 uncultured bacterium
GATTATTAGCAGATTGAGTTTGTCAAGCATTTCAGGATTTAGAAGGTCCTGTGTTACTTCTATGCCTTAGGTATGCATCTGCATATTGCTCTGTAGCATGTTCCATTCAAGGTTTTTCTGATTTTGGATTTACCTTGTCAAACTGCATACCTTTTAATTGAGCTATTTCAGCTTCAGGAGTAGACTGGGTTGGAACTTCCAAGGTATCGCATATAGTTTTATAAATTTCATAAAAATCACTTGTAGTTGTAAGACCATATCTATTAAAATAAGCTCAAGCCTCTAACTTTAATTCTTTTACAAATTCATTAAATTTTTGTGGATTATCTTTTGCAATTTTTTTGACATCAGCAGAAAATTTTTTTTGAAAGCTAGGTTCTGTCTGAAGTTTTACTTTCAAAGTAGAAAGTTCCCTATACTCTTTAGGAGAAAGTTCCTTAGGATTCTCCAATTCAGGTAATAATGGGGTTTCTGCTGCATGTCTTCTACTCATTTTATTTTTGTTTATATAAAACCTTTTTATTGTCAATTATAATCATAATTAAAAAAATGTCAAATTTTGATTGACTTTTTTAAAAAAACTAATAAATAAGGCTATTTCCAAGACTTCTCAAAAAACTTTTTGTACTGCTCTATCAAATTTTGGTCAGTCAAAACTATTGAAATTTCTCTATTATTATCCATAGAATTTTGAGTCAAATTCATGCTTCATATAATCAAATACTTATCATCCACCAAAATACTCTTTATATGATTATAAGGTTTGGAAATAAGCTTTATTTTATCCTTGCCAAAAGTGTCAATATCTTTTTTATTTTCATCATTTTCTGCCAAAATAGCTTTAAAATCAAGATTACTTTTATTTTTGAGAATATCTATAATTTTAGAATCTTCCAAATTCTGATGCATTATATATATACTTTTTTGAGCAGAATTTAAAATATTTTCAAGTTTAGTTCTACAATCAAGTTCACAAACCAAAAGATTTGGATGAATACTGTATTCACTCAATTTATTACCTTTCCGATCGCTGTCAAATATGTATTTCAAAGATTTCAAGATATCTTTGTCTTGAGACACAAAAAAAGCTTCGTTATTTTTAAAAAACGATGAATACGTAAAATTCGCTGTTTGAATAATAAATTTAGAATTATCTATTATTAGAAATTTAGAATGAAGATATTTTATTTTAAGTCATTCATCGGATTTAAGATTAATACCACTTATATCCATTTGCTGTTTGAGGTCATCGAATGTATTGCCAGATTGTTTATATTTTGTCTTTTCGGTAATTATCTGCTGTTTGACTCAATCTTGAGCAAGTTCTCTCAAAGCTTTCTTGATATCATTGTAAGTAATATCATATATCTCTATATCCAAAGTTTTTTTTGCACTTCTAATGATGTCATCATAGAAACTATAATCTTT
>CALFEN010000046.1 GCA_937950065.1 uncultured bacterium
CTCTTTATTTCTGGTGAATTACAAAGTGTGAAAGATGTGCTATCGGAAAGTGAAAAAAAGAGATTAGCTTTAGCAGTATTATATTCACAAATAAGCTATTCAAAAATTGATTATATTATTTTTGATGATCCAATAGACAGTTATGATGATTATTATATTGAAGCCGCTTCAAATTATATTTTGACTGAAATCTTGCAAGAAATCAGAAGAAAAAATATAGAAATTACGATTTTTACTCATTCTTTTCCCTTTATTTTGATATCTGCAAAAAATAAAAGCTTAAAAAAAATAATTTACTATCAAGATCCATGTCTAAAATTTAATTCTGAAGAAGAAAAAATAAAAGATATAAATATTTTTTATAAGCAAATTAGTGATGATATGATAAAGTCAATAAATGATCAAGAAATACTAATTGCTTATAAAATATTTAGAAGTAATAAAGGGGAGTTAGAATATATAGATAAAGAATTTGCAATGTTGTCTCTATCGAATACCTTGAGAAATATTGTCTTAGACATTGGCACAAAAATAAAAGTGAATTTCGTTGATAATTTAGTTACTACTGAAACAGAAAAATTAGAAAGTAATTATATACATTTTTCAACTGATAATATAAATGCAATGGAATTAAAAGACATATATTTGAAGGTTTTCAATAAATCAAAAATAAAATTAAAATCATCCATATCTGGAAAGCAATGTTCAGTCTTAAGAGAAGAATGGCTTAATAAAGATTTTGATAATATTAATAGTAACAACCTTCTATATAAACTTATTCTTCATAAAATAATGAGAATTTCAAGCTGCAAATACAAGATAGACAAAAAATTATATACTATATTATTGGAAAATAATATATCTGTTGAAAATATAAATAAAGTTTTGAATGCTAAATGTTTACCAAATAAAATAAGTGAAGCAAAAAGGTTTTGCTCTGATATAAGAATAGACAAAATATTGGAAATAAGTAAAATTTTTGGGACAATACTAAATGACTACAGTCACGGGACAGTGAGAATGTTTCCTCCTTATTTGTCAACCAATATAAGAGACGTTGCTAAGCTTGATTATGAGATTGAGAAAATATGAAGTTTTTAAATCAAAAGAAGGATAATTTTATCCTTCTTTTGTATTAAACATATTATTAAATTTATTCACAATTATCTGATTGCCAGAATTAAATGCATGGGAGTAGATATTGAGAGTAGTGGATATATCTGCGTGTCCTAATCTTCTGCTTATATCCGCAACGCTTGTTCCGCTTGAAAGCTGTAAAGATGCGGATGTATGTCTTAAACCATGAAAGTTTATAATAGG
>CALFEN010000047.1 GCA_937950065.1 uncultured bacterium
ATCCCGCTGATGTTTACATGGTTTTTTACAAACTTACAATCTGTGGTAAACATACTTGGAAATATAGATAAATATCTTTTGGAAAAAAATTTTTTTTATAAAAGTGATACTTTTATACATTTTTATTTTAGGCATATACATCGACTTTTATTTAATCTATTATTTTTTATAGATGTTAGTATATTTTTATTTGGCTATACTATAGAATTGAATTTTTTGAATAATAAAATAAAGTCCGTAGAGCCTACCTTATTTGGGTGGCTGGTCGCGCTTTCTTGTTATCCTCTACTAAATAATTATACAAACACTATTTTGGGGTGGCATTCCTCAAATATGCCTGATTTTGTAGCTCTGTTTGGAGAAAAAATTAGTTTTTATAATTTAAGCATGATATTTGGGCTACTTTTCGTAATACTTATATGAATATATGTGCGGGCAAGTATCGCACTAGGATTTAAAGCCAGCAACCTTACGAACAGATGAATTGTTTCTCACTGACCTTACAAATATATCAGACATCCAGCATATATCTGCAAAAATCTAGCACGGATCATATGATGACTGCCTGTAATAGTATGACTATTTACATCAAAAACTGGTTTGGATTTCAAAATGATATTGGCAGTGACAGGATCTTTGATATGATGGTGTCTTATTTATCATTTGAGGGCACTAACAGAAGAAAGGCATCTACTACAGGATCCGGACTATATAGAATACACAAACAAAGTAAAATATATGTATATTCCTAAAGTATTTTAGAATATATTTTTATAATAATTTCTAAACATCGTATAATTTTATATCTCGTGCACCAAAACACAGTAAGTGCAAAAAAGACAAATAAAAAAACGGACTATGTCCGTTAAATATTATTTTTTAATTGAAATAATTCACATTTATGTATTAAACCTTTGTATCTGGTGAGATAAAACATAAGATTGATAAGTATAAAACTATTGCTGTGGTTTGTACTTCCTAAAGAAATATCTCTCTGGAACCCGGTATCATTTTATCTTTGTAAGACATCTGACTATATTTTTGTGCCAATTGAAATCTGAAGAAGCATAAATACTACCTTCTTTGTTTCCAAATCTGGAAAGCTGATCAAGACTTACATAATTTCATAGGTATTTATTCATCAAAGTATTGTATATGCTTTGCACACCATATTCAGGTCATCAAAATCATTTTCTGTCTCATCTATCGTTGTTTCATACATTACCAACATTTCGCTGGGAAGCCATGTGTTTTCACAAAGAAGTTTCAGCAAATCATATACAAATTCAAACATCCACATCTACGTCAGACATTTTGGCGGCATCTTCCCACATAGAAACATCTTTGAATGCTGGAGCAGCAAATGAATTTAGGAAATTTACCCTTCTTTCTCTCACACTGCTTCACTGCATAGAAGAGATATTTGACAAATCTATCTGTCTGTCGTTTCTATCTTGGAAGTATTTTAATTGGTATTTATCCAATAAACTCTTTTCTGAAGAAAACACACTCAAATCCAAAGTGGTTAGAGGATCAACATATTGTGCATTTTTGATAACTTCAAAATGCAAATGTGGGCCTGTAGTAAGATATCATGCTCACCTTGTTCAAGGTTTTCATCAACTAAGAGCTATAAGCTGTCATCTTCTTACATAGTCTCATTCTTTTACAAATATTTGTGTTGTATGGATATAAACTGTCACATATCAATATTTGTGCACAACCATAAACCGATTTGTACTTGGAGAGTCCTGATTTACAACTTTGTAGACAATACCATTGGCAGGGGCATATACTTCAGTACCTTGAGGCACTCCTATATCTATAGCTTTGTGCCATACTCCGAACATCTTGTAATATGATTTATCATCGAAGAACGCTGTAATTCTCTTTGGATTGAGAACTGGCCATGAAAAAAATTTATCACCATCATCGCCGTCATCTTCAGCAAAAAGTTTATTTACTCATGCCAATTGGGATTCTTTTAATTTACCTCAACTTGAGATCGGAAGAGCGTCGTGTAGGGAAAGAGTGTAGATCTCGGTGGTCG
>CALFEN010000048.1 GCA_937950065.1 uncultured bacterium
CATCTTTATACTGGCTGTTTTTTAGTTTGATATATCCATCTTTGTAAAAGGCGGTTCAATGTCTGCCAAGTCTGGTAGGCAATACACAGTCAAACATATCTATGCCGTTCATCACTGCTTCACGAATATCTTTGATAGTGCCGACTCACATCAGATAGCGAGGTTTATCCACAGGCAGTTTATCTGAAATAAAATTTAATATATCATACATTTCTTCATTGGTTTCTCACACGCTAAGTCATCATACAGCAATTCCATCTATAGCATATTGCTTGAGGAAACTTATAGATTCCTCTCTCAAATCTTTGTGTATTCATCACTGCACTATAGGGAAAAGCACGGACTTCGTGTTTTCATATTTTTCACCGAAATAATCAAAAGCCATTTTTGCCCAATTATGAGTAGTCTGCATTTGTTCTGCTACTTTTTTTTTGGTAATATCTGCTATCGGAGAACAAACATCAAGCACCATCATTATATCGGAGCCTAAATTTAGTTGAGTGTCTACAACCTTGGACGGAGAAAAAAAATGTCTGGATCAGTCTATTGGTGATTGGAACCAAACGCCGTCTTCCTGCAATTTTACAAGCGATTTATTTTTATTTCACAGTCATAGACTAAAGACCTGAAATCATCAGCTATCTGTAAGTATAAGTTTATCCCGGGTTTCAAATTTATGAAGTCATCAGGCTTTTTTTACTATTTCATCACCCGGACGCAGATAAAGATGAAAAGTATTTGCAAGTATCAAATTTATAGGATTTTCTGTACCAAGAAAATCTTTATTTTGCAAGAGATCAAGTATTATTCACTTGATAGTAGCTTTGGTTCATACAGGCATAAAAACCGGTGTATTTAGCTTAACTCAGTTTAATTTTATAGTTCAAGCTCTTGCATTTCATTTTGTTTTGATTATATTAAATTTTAGTTTGGACATTAGTAAAATAATAAATAAAAATAGTAAGTATACATCTATTATCTAGTTCACTTATAAAGTAAGTGCCGAAAGATCAAAAATAAAACGAACATTATTGTTCTTTTTATATAAATTTGTAAATTAACAAACTCGGAGCTATTAAGCAAAGCATTACAAGTGGCAATGCCACTAATATATTTATTTTAAGATATTTTGCAATGAAAAAAATATTAAATTTGATTATACGAACGGTTTTGTGCACAGGCGTGGTTTGTGCACAAAGCGGAGAAAATCTATCCTGACAGGATTTGAGTGGTTGAAACTTATCTTGAGAAAATTTCTCTTGAGAAAATATGTCAGGCACTATTTTTGATCAAGTTATCAGATTTGAATGTCCGCAAAACAAATATCAGCTTATCTGACCATCAGAAGTATTATTCAACGAACAAGCTAGTTATAATATCAAAACAGCACAAGACATGGTGTTTTTGGCATATAACAAACTAACATACAAAATTTATAGTTGAGAGGACCTATTACAAAGTTTTACTTGAGATACTTTTGGATATCTTTTTAAAGATATGGGAGATTATAAAATAAAAGTAGATATAGAAGATCCTAATTGATGCCAGTATAATATATCTCAAAATATCAAAGTATACAAAAGTATTTTACTTTATATATGATATGATCAGGATTCATTTAATCTATGATTTGAAAAAATTTTTGATAAGAGGAACATCTTATTCAAAAAAATGATTCTGGATAAATGACTTTCTATAAATGATGAAAATTTTTTGGAAGATTTGTCTCAAGAGATCGGAAGAGCG
>CALFEN010000049.1 GCA_937950065.1 uncultured bacterium
TTAGATTTTACAAAGTTATTTAGTAGATTTCCTTGTTATAACATTCTTCACAGTAAACTTTGAATTCGCTGTCTTGTGGGTAAACGCTGATTACCTGCTTGCTGCAGTTATCGCACGTTCTCAAATGAAGCTGTCTTGGAGCTCTATTTTTCAATCTTTCTATATATCTAATATCAGGATGCTTGTGTGGCAGTGGTAGATTATATTTACGGTAAAAATCAAATTCTGGTTTTACTATCCTAAACGGTTTTCAACTCACTTCACAGACTACAGCTTTCTTGAGAATAGTATCGTCCACATTGTGGATATTATCAGGTAAATCCTGTCATTTTATCAATTCAATACCTTCAGGCACGTTGATCGAATATTCTTTATCTTGTCGCTTATATCACTTTGAAAGTGCAGTTTCTCTGGACAGAGGAAAATGTTCGTTAACCACCGTTTCATTATATCCAAATGGAGATATTTTTATAGGAAAAAATTCTCATCGTTCTCAAGTCTTCTTCATATGTTCTATTATTTTTGGGACTAAATTATTAAATTCTTCTTTAGTATATTGTTTATTTAGTATACAGTATTTTTTATCACGTAATCATACACAGCCAAAAAGATATGATGAATTATGACAATTTTGTGAATAGTAAATATTGTTGCAATTTATAATCAAAAAACTAAAACTTACTTGAATTCCATCTCCTATACTCAACGAATCATAACTAAAACTCATATTAGTAGCATCTACAAGATCATAATTACTTTGTATACTTACAGATAAATCTATAAATTTACTGTCTTCCAAAGATCAATGTATCCCATCCGAATCAAAACAATAATTAGTATTTTTTAAATTTTTAACATTATTTCAAAAAGACTTAAAAACATTAGTCATTAATAAATTTTTTAATGGGAAATCTTTTTTAAATTCATCAAACTGTTTTTTTAGTTTTTCTATATTTGAATATGATCAGTTAATATTTTCTTTTACAAAATTATTAAATTCATCTTTAGATACTTGTTTATTGAAAATGTGATAATCTTTGTTAACTAAATTGACACATCAAAAGCAATTATTACAGGATTTACAGTTATACAAAAAATAAGAATTACTACAACTTTCCGAATTATTGCTAAAAAATGTCAGGTAACATTTGTTACAATATACTACTTCATAACAGTTTTCATTTTCTGCAGAAAAGAAATAATCAACAGTATTTACGCTTTTTACCGTATATATTCAGTAATAACAATTCTCCGAATGGTTTCAGACTATCATATAACAATCTTTGTTCCATCATCATAAAGCTGTATATTCTGAATTTTCAGAGGACATATTTATCAAACTTAGTTTGGGCACTGACGAATTAAGATTATCAAACTGCTCAAAAAACGGACGAGTGAAATCGAAGTCCCTGCCATAATCTATAGGATCTCGCTTATCACTTCGCCAAATCTCTTGATCGTAAACTTTGTAATCGGAATCTGGTGAATAAATAGAAACTATAGTTTTGTTGGTAAAATCGCATTTACGTTTGTAGAGAGTTGTTAAATTTAAAAGTGCATACTTTTTTTGAGCTCTGCAATCCGGACACAACGTCGGTGCAGGGATTTCGTATTTTGTACCGTTGAACATAGGTGAAATTTTATCATAAAATTCCAAATCCTTATCAGTAATTGCAAAATCTTGTCTGCAGTTTGAACACTCTCTCCACTCCTCTATTTTTTCCCCTGTTTGGACAGCTATAAATTCGTAGACTTGTTTTTCCATTTTATTTTTGATTAGATAAAAAAATAATTTCATTCAATTATTTATCTCTGCGATTCTCTATATACTGGATAGCTTTATTCTGGTCAAGAAAATTTCAAACTTTCAGTTTTTTAGCAGGCAAGTGATCGAAAACATGTGAGATAAAATCTAATAATTTTTCTTTTATATTATCATTTATTTCAAAATTTTCGTCTGAAAAGATTGCAAGAACATTACTATCTTCTTCTACATCATATCCTGAAATTTCTTTTTGTTCCATTAATCAAATAGGTTCACATTCTATAATTTCTCATCTTTTAAGATTTCTATTTGTAATAATAAAACAATCAATATTATCACCATCACCACCTGTAGTGCCCAAAATAAATCCATAAGGATATGGATATTCCCTTGACACTTCAACTGTTTTTTTATATTCAAGAGTTTTTTCATTATATATATTTTTTTGGGAAGAACCAGCTTCGTTTTCAATAAATACTTTCATTTTATTTATTTAAGAAATATTTTTTTATCTAATTTTACTATTATGTAGTATTTTTTAACTCTATATTTTTTGCACTTAACTTAAGACCTAATAGGTCTCTTTATTATAACATTCTTCACAATATACTTTAAATTCGCTGTCAGCAGGATAAACACTGACTACCTGTTTCCCACAGTTATCGCAAGTTCTCAAATAAAACTGCCTACCTCATCTTCTAGTCATTCTATCCAAATGTCTTTGGTCTGGATGTCTTTTGGGTAAAGGAAGACTGTGTTTGCGATAAAACTCTAGTTCAGGAGCTACTATTCTAAACGGCTTACCAGTAATTTCACAGAGAACAGCTTTTTTGAGGATACTATCATCTACATCATGGATATTATCAGGGAAATCTTTTGCATTTACAGTTTCTATTCCTTCAGGGACGTTGATTGGATATTCTTTATCCTGTCGTTTGTATCACTTTGAAAGTGCAGTTTCTTTTTCCATGGGATAATATTCCATTCCATTTGTCTCATTGTAACCAAAAAGTGAAATATTTGGATGGAGGAATTCTCATCGTTCTCAAGTGTTTTTCATATGTTCTATAATTTTTGGAAGTAATTCTTGGTATTCTTCTTTCGTATATTGTTTATTTAAAATACAATATTGTTTATCCTTGAGTCCGCTACATCAAAAAAGATTTTTACAATTGTTTACACAACTAACACTATAATATATGTCAGATACATTTGACCAACAATCTACGCTAAAATATATTTTGGAAGAATGAATACCAACAGTCGTACTATAATAACTATAACTTAAATTCATCCCAAAATAGCATACATCCATAAGATTATTGCTTTCATAGCAGTCTGCAACATATTTTGAATCCTCTACCTGATCTACATCAAAAACAAATAAGGTGTTCTTTGAGTTTGTAATGAAATCGCCGGCAACATTAGCAGAATTATAATCGAATATATATCTTATAGGATATTTCAAAAAATGATTATCTGTTTCTTTTCTTTGATCGGAAATTGGTTTTTTGAGATATTCACTTAATTTGATATAGTATTCTTCTCTTGTTAATTGTT
>CALFEN010000050.1 GCA_937950065.1 uncultured bacterium
AAAAATTGCCTCAATTCTGATACAGTCATATTTTCAATATTCAACAATTCTCAAATACTTTCTCTATATCTCAAAGCTATTTTTTCAAGTTTTATATCTATTTTATTAAATTTTCATTTTCTCAAGAGTTTCTGAAGTTCTTCCTGCTGTGGTAAAGTAAAATTTGGAGAAATTTGTAATAATTCTGCATATCTTACTGCCTCTTTCATAGACAGACCTACTTCCACGCCATACAATGTATGTAGCTCCTGTGTCTGTTCCAATATTCTCTGATCTTTTGGGATAGATCATAATTCTTGCATTCTAGCTTCCTGCTCCGGAGTCAACGGCACATAGACATCGTTCATATTTTCCTGTCAAAGTTGTTCCATTTTATTATTTTAATTAAATTTTAAGGATGATCTAGACAAAAATCATTTGCACAATCAATCAGTTCTATATTTCCAGATATTTCCAGATATTTTTGCTGTTGTTCTGGAGTTCTATTATCTTTTGGTATAGCTTTAATATCAATATACTCTGTTGCATATTTTTTAGTAAATCCATATTCCATCATCAAACAATAAATAGCTTTCATTCTATGTTGTTCTTTTGTTAGATCCTGATCAAATGAAAGTAAAGACAACTCTACATACTCTTTAGCATCTTTTCATTTTAATCATTTGATTCTTGCAACTTTTTCAAAGTATTTTCTTCTTTCTTCTATAGGCATTTTCCCAATAGGAGATAGATGTTTAAGTAGTTCACGAATTAGTTCTCCTCCACCTATAGGTTTATTAGAATCCCTATTTGATCAACATCACTCTGTATTATCTTTTTCTGGCTTACCCATTTTACTATTCTAATTAACTTTTAAAAACTTTTTTATCTTACACAATACTCTCACATAAAATAACCTTCTGCGTTAATTGAATCTGCATAATAAGATTTAAAATCTGTGGAAGTAGGTTTAAACCCAACTTTATAACAAACTGTAGAAGTCTTATAATATTTCAAATCATAATTATAAGGATTTATACTACGAAAATCTATATATTGAGGATTTAATGTGCCCAATGAATCCGGTAGTGATCCTGCTTGTGTCCGGAATTTTTTTACAGCATCAAAGACCTGTTGTAAATTATCATGCATTGTATCATCATTGGTGTAAGTTCTACCATAAGTTACAGATTTGGATACAGATGGAGTATGATAATCATTTTCCAGTGACATTATAAGTCATATAAGGTTATTTCATTTTTTTATCTCCATTTGTAAAATATCATTACCAAAGTCTTCTACATAATAAGTTTGGAATGGATTTTCTCAAACCTGATAATTCAAAAGAGTATAATTACTATAAAGTTTCCTAAATATTTTGAGATATCTATCTTCATCGTATGTAAAAGAACCTGTATCCTTGGCTGTAGGCAGATAAACTACATACCAACTTCAAAGTCTTGTTATTTTCAAATCATTTTCGTAATAATTCCGTCATATAGTATCCTGATCCTGTTCCCTCAAATTATTTTTATGAATAAAAACTAAAACATCTTTTTTTTGATAAACTGCAACTATAGGATACTGTAGTTTCTTTTTGGAAAGGTAAGTAAGATCTATATCTCCGTTATCTATTTTATCCAATGTACTATCCCAATAATATGAAAATTTTAAATATTTGAAATATCATGTATCCTGAACAAAATCAAAGACTTCGTCTAATGTAGCAGAAGTAATTTTTCTAGGGGTTGTAGAAACTGCTCATTCATATTTGAGATAAGGGTGATTACCTGAATGGTAAGACATATAAATATTTGAAACTGGATAATGTCAAAAACTATAATCCATATTAGAATTATTGGTATAGTTATTATTATTATTATCACTATCATCATTGTTGTCAGTATAATAACATACGTCTTTACCTTGATTATAATCCCGGTAACTACATTTATTTCAATATCTATCCTCGTAATTCTCATAATCGTAGTCAGAGTAATTTACACATTTTTTATTACCATACTTGTCATAATAGCATCTTTTGCCATTTTCATTGAAATAATATCTATCGTTGCTATTATTGTTTTCATAGTAAGTTTTACTATTCCCATCATCATCATAGACTATATGAACAGTAGCACTTGCTGTAGATAGCATCAAACCCATTGCTATCAAGCTGGTTAATAATACTATTTTTTGTTTCATTTTTTATTAATTTATAAGCTAAAAACTTGCCGGGATTATAATTATTTTTTATTATTTGTCAATAGAATATAGCAAGAATTTATATCCTTTTTACTTATTTTTTACAAAATAAAAAATTAACAGAATATATAAAATATTCCCCTAGTTTTGTACCAAAAGTGTCCGACTATATTTCTATACCTATAGGACAATGATCAGAACCTTCGACATCTCTTAATATAAAGGCATCATTTAAACGATCTTTCAATCAGTTGGATATAAAAAAATAATCCAATCTCCAACCG
>CALFEN010000051.1 GCA_937950065.1 uncultured bacterium
TTGGACAATCCTTTGGAGAATCAAATCCATTTCATCAGTTATTAATCACAGACCGCAGCCATTGCAAAGTCAGTCATGTTCAACTTAGTTTATTGGAGTTATCAAAGTAAGCTGTATAAACTGTGTTTCATGTCATCACATCAAGTCCAGTCAAACTCTGGTTTATCGGAGTTTGGTTATTATCAAGAAGAATTCAGAGTTTATCTCATTTTGTATTAAAAAATCTCTTGCTATAGTCTACAGCACTTACAGAGTTTGAGTTATATGAAAGTTCATTTTCGTTAAATGCTCATATTTGGTATTTTGTATAGCTTGCATCTACATAATATAAATAATATTCTTTATCATTTGGGTCTTTTGGTGCGATGGAAATATTCCCAACTGTGTCTTTGCTGCTTTCTCAGAATACTCACTGATAACCCAGTGTTGTTCAACTAGAGCTTATCGTCGCATAGCCTTCAGGCATTGGAAGTTTGCTAGACTCTGTCAGATATATCTGCAATGATGTCTGCAGATTTGCTAAATCACTAGCTCTACTACTATCTCTAGCTTTCGCTAACCATTTGGTTAGTAATAGAAAGGCTGTTACTGCCAAAATTGCGATAATAGCAATAACAATAATTAATTCAACTAATGTAAACATCTTTTTTTGTTTCATCTTAATTTTACAAAACTAAAATATATTTAAATATTAATTATTTGAAAATAAATTGCAAGTCAAAACCTCAGTAAATAATTTAACTCAATTTCAGATACTCATTAGCAAATATAGTCAAATCCAAAATCTTAAAATTCTCAAATTTTTTATTCTGAAGATGCTTGGAACTATGAAACGGTAAAACATATCATCATATATATTTAGAATATTTGGAAGAAAAGCTATCCACAAAAAAACTGTTTTGCGACAATTTGGAAACCAAAATCAAATCTTTTGAACTAGGATTCTGAGATTTTATCCATTTACAGCACATATCACAATAAAAATCAAAACTATTATTTATCAAATCCAAAGCAAACTCATTGAAATTCTTTTTGTCAAAAGTATCATTATACATATTATAAATATCATTATCCTTGAATATTTCCTTAAGTTTATCAGTTCACATCTCTATCTTGCAAATGTCTTGATAAAATCATTTTTTCACTGTCAAGAATTTAGCGTATTCTGGATATATATAAAGAATATTAAAATTATCTTTATGAAGATATTTTTTTATAAAATTAAGAGTAAAGAAACTTTGTGGATAAATCACAATTTCTTTATTTTCATAAAACTTATTTCAAGTAAAAATTTTGAAAAGATTCTGTGAACGATAATCCAAAAATATAAATTTCAACCTAAAATATATCTTTCATTTTAGTC
>CALFEN010000052.1 GCA_937950065.1 uncultured bacterium
AATAATCTTTTTTTATAAATATAAATTTCCCAAGATTGATGACATGGAGATATTTTTTGAAAAAAACTAAAAAACCTATGGAGGTTGCTCCAAAAATTCCTAGGCACCATGCAAATGAATAGTACATAATCTGGTTATCAAATCATCATCTCCAAATAATTAAAATAAGAATAAAGATTAAAAGGGCTTGGATATAATCTATGAATTTATTTCGTAAGGTATCCTGAAATACGATAAATATAAACTGCAGGCTTTGAAAAAAGTTTAGGCAAATAAAATATATTATAAATATTTTTATTATATTGACCGCTTCTGCAGCATGAAAATAATGTATAGCAAGAAAATCTGCTCCAAAATACAATGCTGTAGATACCAAAGCTGATGTTAAAAATTGTAATATAAAAGTACTATAAATGGTTGTTTTAACTTTATCATACTGTTTTTCTACCAAGAATTTCGGAATAAAAAAGTTTAAAGCCTCTGAAAATCCTAGGTCATTGTACATAGAAAGAATGGTGAACAGTCCAATTATTGAATAAAAAATTCCAACATCACTTACAGAAAGATTGTTTGAAATGATTATTCTATTAAAATAAGATAATGGAGCTATTAGGATGGGGAAAATATAAAGCCAAACTCCTTTTTTCATCAATTTATGTCATAAATTCTCTTCGTTTGTCATTTTTTTTATTTATATAAATATCTTTGTATATTAATAATTTCTGTGTAAAATTCAATTATTTTTTCTTGAATAATATAAAGATTTGAATATAAAGGAATTAGATCTTTTTTAATTTTTAAAAAAATAGTAATGAACTGGAGAAATAATGCCCATTTATTTTTAGTAAAGAATAAATTAATATTTATGTTGACAGCATTCAATTCTCTCAAAACATTTATATATTTAATTAAGTCAAGATTTGATATACGATATAGGGATAATATAAATTTCGAACGAGCAAAAACATTTTGTCAATATTTCAACAATAAAGAGAAAAAAAATATATTACTTCAATGATTTAATGAAAAAGACAGGATATTATTAACTGATTTAATTTGAAGAATAGAACATATGGCATTTAATAATATTTGAATTTACTCTAAAATTTTTACAAAAGATGATGAAAAAGACAGAATAGATTATATAAAATATTTTTATACTGCTCCTATTGATAATTATTTTAAGAATATTTTATGAAATTTATATAATGAATATTATATATCAAAGAGTATTAAGGAATTATTATGATTAAAAGAATATAATTGAAGAGACATATTGGATTGTGGAGCTTTTATCGGAGACAGTGCTGTAATATTTTCTGATACTTTTCCAAAGTCAAAAATATATGCATTTGAGCCTAATCAACAAAATCTGGAATGATTATGAAAAACTATTAGTCATTTTGATAAGCAAGATATTATAATCCCTACCAAATTTTGAGTTTCTGATAAGACTTGAGAAATTAAAATGGATTGATTTGGAGCAGGAAGTAAGCTTGATATTAATTGAGAAGGAGAAGTAATAAAATTGACAACTATAGATAAATTTGTAAATGAAAATAACCTTAATCCAGGAATAATAAAGATGGATATAGAGTGAGCAGAATATAGTGCAATAATTTGAGCAGAGGAAACGATTAAGCAATTTAAACCGGTTTTGTTTATAAGTATATATCATAATGGTAGAGACTTTTTTGAGATAAAACCTTTGATAGAGAGTTGGGATTTATGATATAAATTTACCATTCATAGACGAAATCATGTTTTTCCTTATTCTGAAATAATTTTAGTCTGTTACTAATTTTTCTATGTAATTCAATTATTTTTTCTTGAATAATATAAAGATTTGAATATAAAGAAAGGGTTTATATTAATTATAAGTATTTCTATGAGTAAAAAAAATAATCCCAGTCTCTTTGCAGTATATCATAGTTGATTAATGCAAATACATTTAGATAAAGATATTTTTCAAATCCCAACTTTATTCAAAACTGTATATAATACAAATTCATATATTGTATGATATTTTAGAGACAAGGAGCTTACTGATTTTGACAAAATCTGTCCATGACTCAAGACTATAAAATTAAAAAATCGATGAGGATGAGGTATGTATGATAATGCAATAAATATTGATATAATTAGATACTTGATATTTAATAGTAAAAAAATTGATATAATAAATCTGTCTCATATAATAAAAACAAATATTCTATACGGTTTTATATACAAATTTTTTAATCCAAGAGGGAAGATATATATAAAGATGGATTTTGACTATACTGCTCACAAAAAAGAAACAACATTTAGAACAAAATATAAATTTCTAAATATTTTTGTAGATAGAATGTTCAATAAATTTTTGTCTATATGTGATTGTATATCTGTAGAGACCAAAGAATGATACGATTTTTTAATAGACTTAAATCATAGATTTAAAGATAATCTTGTTTATATGCCAAATGGTTATAATGACACTTATATAAATAAGTATGTCTGACATATAAAAACATACGAAGAAAAAGAGAATATAATCGTAACAGTTTGAAGAATATGAACTCACCAAAAAAATACAGAAATGCTACTTGAAACACTCAAAGATACTAATCTCAAGGATTGGAAAGTTTATATTATCTGACCTATTGAAGATGAATTTCAAAATTACATAGATAATTTTTTTGAAAACAATCAAAAACTGAAAGAAAAAATAATATTTACCTGACCTATTTACGATAGAGATAAACTTTATGATTTTTATAATAGGGCAAAAATATTTTGTCTAACGTCAAGATATGAAAGTTTTGGCATAGTAATGGTAGAAGCTATGAGCTTTTGAGATTATATAATAACTACTGATGTAAGTTCAGCAAAAGATATAACTGACAATAATAATATATGAAAAATAATTAAGGATTGAAAAGATTTTAAAAATACATTATCTGAAATAATAGAAGATGAAAGTATAATAAAAAATAAGTACGGAAATATAATAAGATATGCCAGAGAAAACTTTGCTTGGTCAAAAATAATAAAAATTGTTGGGAAAAAACTTTGATTTTAAAAATATAATATTTTTTATGGAAAACATAATATTGATACATAAATGAAGACAGGAATATGTAAAATATGCTATAAAACAAATTATAAAGACAAATCCTAATACTAATATCATACTTTTGACTGACGATAAAATATTATCAGAGAATTTTTTTGGAGAAAAAATAATTTATGAAAATATATGTGATTTCTTTGAGTTTGCTTCAGAATTTAAAAAAATATATATACATATGAGTTATACATGATATGAATACGAACTTTTTTGTATGCAGAGATGGCTTATTATATATGAATATTTAATGAAAAAATGATTAAAAGATTGTTTCCATTTCGACTCTGATGTATTAGTATTCTCAAATTTGACTGAATACAAAAATAATATAAAGAAATATGATTTTTGTTATACTTGATCATGCTGACATTGTTTTTTTTCAAAATTAAAATGACTGGAATTTTTTAAGAATTTTGTATTTCAAATTTATCAAAATCCTGAAGGTATAGAATTGTTGAAAAAATATCATACGGGAGAATTACATAGTATAATATATAGAAATAATTGAGCGTTTTATGAAGATAAGACAAAGTCTGTTACAGATATGATATTATTCTATCTCTTTATAAATAGTGATAAAAATATCAAGTTTCACGATCTATGAAAAATAGAGAATGATGAAGTATTTGATAATGTTATTTGATTTGGAGAATGATTTGATACCAAATGTGGTATAAAAAAATTAAAATTAGAAGATTGGAATATTTATTGATTTATAAAAGATAAGAGAATAAAATTTAATACGGTTCATTTTCAATGAGAAAATAAAAGATTGATGGAATTTTATTATAATAAATCGTTTTGACTGAAATACATAAAGGCACTAACCCCCTATTGTATCAAGAGAAATTTTATAGATAAAACAGCTTTTGTTCTACAAAAGATATGATTGTATGAAATGGTTAGAGAAACTTATTTAAATATGTTTAAAAGAAAATGAAAGAAATAAATATCTGTTTTGCATCTGATGATGGTTATGCAATGCATCTTGGCATTGCGATATATTCATTGATAGTAAATTTGAATAAAGAATATTTCGCAAATATTTTTATATTGGACTGATGAATCTCTGATTTTAATAAAAACAAAATTCTTGAAAGTGTGAAAGACTTTAAAAATATTAATATAAAATATATAGAGATTGATTGAGATAAATATAATAATTTCAATGCCTGTAATATTTCAAAAGAAACTTATTTTAGAATAGACATAGCAAATATATTTAAAAATATAGACAAGATTATTTATATTGATGTAGATGTAATAGTAAATGGAGATATCTCTAATATTTTTAAATTTAATTTAAATAAAAAAGTTTTATGAGCAGTATATGAAATAACTACCAGATTTCATTATAAAAAATTATTTAATATTCCAAATAAAAATTGATATTTTAATGCTTGAGTCCTCTTTATAAATCTAGAAGAGATGAGAAAAAATGATTATTCAACTGATATAATAAGCTATATAAATAAAAATAATAATAAGCTTATAGCCTGTGATCAAGATGCTTTAAATTGAGTACTTTACGATAAACGAATTAAACTTCCTCCAAAATTCAACGCGCTTCCCTTTATCTTTTTCTCTCGAAATTACAGAGTATTGTGATATTCCAAAGAAGAATTTAAAGAAGCCAGAAATAATCCTGTAATAATACATTTTGCAGGAGAAAAACCTTGGAATAAATACTGCTGGCATCCTATGAAATACAAATATTTTGAATACAAAAAACAAACAGCGTTTAAAGATATCAACCTGCAAGTAAAAAAGCAAAGTTTTTTAAATCATTTGGTATACAATATAATAATATTTTTATTGGCAAATATTCCAGAAAAAATATATAATTTGATATATATTTTTAAAAAAGTCTAATTTCAAGTTTTTATTAGAAAATCATTTAGCTGTTTTCACGCTTGTGCCCGGTCAAAGTTTTTTGCCAGTTCCAACGCCTGTGCCGATAACTGGTTTTGAAAAATTTTATCAGATATTATCTGATCTATTCAATGAAAAATATCGTCGATATTATCAGGATCTACTCTAACTTGTTTGTTTTGGACAAGTTCTGTCATTGGTGCTCTGTCTGACACTACAACAGGACAACCGCAAGCCATCGCTTCAGGTACTGTCATCCCAAATCACTCTAAAAAAGAGACTAAAAGTAAACATTCAGCATTGGAAAAATAAAGTCTCAACTCGTCAGTTTCTATAAAACCTCTTTTGAAAATAATATTATTTTTAAGTTTTAAATCGGAGACCAATTTATCTGTATCTGCTTGGTCTTTACTGCTCTGCACTCTTCATACTTTGATAAGTTTGAGGGCTGGGTATTTTTTTACAAGTT
>CALFEN010000053.1 GCA_937950065.1 uncultured bacterium
TTGATGTAAAAGCAAACTTATAAGTATCAATATAAAAAAATATTAATACCTTTGTTTTTCCTGATAGTAATCACGATAGTCCTCTCGTGAGTGCTTTTCAATGATAAGCTTATAGGAAGGGCTTTGGACTTTACTTTACCGTGAGTGGACAGTCTGGTAGATAATGTTTACCAGAGCAGCTTTTTTACATGGTCATCTCCGATGAACTGAGGCAGCAGAAATACCTTTGTTCCTACACTTATCCCTGTAAATACGATTCTTTATCTGCCTAGATTTTTTGGTGCTAGTTCTTGGTTTATAGGCAGATATCAAATAGTTTTGACAATATTTCTAGGGCTCATATTTTTTTATCTGTTTGCCCAAAAGATCCTTGAAAAAAGCGATTTAGACGAAAAGTATAAAAAAATATTATCAATTTTGTGAGCATTATTTTTTGTGCTAAATAATTATCTGTTTTGTGAAATAATCTTTGGTAGTAATGTGATGTATATTACATTTGCATTTTTCCCGCTATTTTTATATTGAGCAATATCATATCTGCGAACCAAAAAACCGTGGTATTTTGCACTGACACTGTTTAGTGCGATCATTATTTCCTCTACATTACAGCATTTTGTTATTTTGTATTTCATATTCTTTTTGCTAGCAGTTTTTTATAGCAATATCAGATTTTTCATTAAAATATGAATATTTCATTTTTTACTTAGTTTTTACTGGATACTACCGATATTATACAGTTCCGGCGATGTGATGCAAAACGAGGCTTCAGCAGATTACTCCGGGAATTTGATGATCTCTGCAAATAAATTTATAGACAGCCTAATAAATAAAGAATATTTTTTTAACAGAGATCTTTATAACCTTTCTCTATGAAACAATATTTTATCAAATATATGGATTTTAAACGCCTTTTGTCTGCTGCTGATATGTTTCCTTATACTTGCAAATTTCAAAAAAATAAATAAAGACCAGAGAAAACTTGCTGTTATTTGAGTTGTGTTATTTGTTATATCACTGTTTTTTGTGAAATGATGAAACGAACCTTTTGGTGATTATGTTTTGTGGGCTTATCAGCATATCAAGTTTTTGGCACTGTTTAGAAGTCTGCAGCATTATATATGAGTTTATGTGCTGGGTATTAGTATTTTATTTATGTTTAGCAGTGTATATCTTGTAGGTAAGAATAAAAAATTTATCTATCTGCTTGCTCTGTTTGTGATAGTAAACTCTATGCCTTGGCGATATACAGGGGATTTTGGGACTAAAAATCTTTATAATTCTGGTAAAGTGCCTTCATACTTTTGACAATACGAACTCACACAATGAAATTACAATATGTATGCGTTAAATCAAAAAAAGCTTTTGTTTAGTATATTTCATATTCCGCCAGGTTTTTCTATCTGGTTTGAGAATGTAGGTAAAAACAATGTCAGGTTGCAATGATGAGACGGCGGACTCAGTTATGGCAATAAATGATTTTACTGCAGTGAATGCAATGGGTTTGCCCTCACAAATTCATTGTCAAATGTAGAAAAGAATCTGTATCTGGATAAAGACGCTTTTGCCGAGCTAAAAAACTTTTTCGCTGAATTAAACACAAGATATTTTGTAGTGCGTAGAGATGCAACACCTCTCTACTCCACATACGCAGGTGCCTTTAATCTAGAAAATGTTTATAATTCTATAAATAAATCTTCCATAGCCGTGCCATATCAGAGTGCAGATTTTGTTGATATTTATCAAAACGATTACTTCCTGCCGATTTTTTATATTCCAAATAATATAATACATTCTTTTGAACATAAAGATAAATTGGACGAAATAGCCGTCTCATTGTGAAAGAATATTAGGACTGCAGTCTTTTTTTGGGAACAAAATTACAAAAAGACTTCTACAGAAGATCTTAATTTTACAGGAAGCATAGAATACAAAAAAATAAATCCTATAAAATATAAAATTATACTGCACAATATAAGTGGTAAAACACCGTTCGTGCTGTCAGAAAGTTTTAGCAACGGATGGAGGCTTTACAATGTTAAACAAGACACTACACAGTCCAAAGCATATATGCTATCACAACTTACCAAATACAAAGTTTTTACTTGAAATCAAGATGATCAGGCAACTAGCGATGAGATGAATATACTTATAAATCTTGATAAAATAAGCACTTTGTGAGATCTACTACCAAAATCCATACTGCACAAAAAATGGGTAAATAATCATGAAGAAAATGATTTTATAGAAAATTTCTTTATAGATTTTATATCCAAGGACTTTTATGACAGTATACAAAACGATAATCTAAAAATTTGAAATATGTTTGATACATTTTTTTGTGCCACATCACTAAACAAAAACTGTCTGGAAATACCACAGGAAAATCATCTAACGATGAATGCATTTGCAAATGCATGGATAGTAGACACAGACGAAGTATGCAAGCAGTGATTTTGCAGTAAAAACGAAGACGGAAGCTACAATGCGGAATTTATCATAGAATACCGACCTCAAAGACTTTTTTATGCTTGAGCGTGAATATCTCTACTGACTTTGATAATACTGTCTTTTTACGGCATCTTTACTTTATCCAAGAAACCAAAAAACGAATTTAATCCTTAAACAGAATAAATGATAATACTTATACTGATTTTAGTGCTGTTTACAGTAGGAGCAGGATTTATGATATTTCCAGGCACATATTTTTTGGTGGATTTTGTCCCGACTCCTGTCTGGACTTTGAGCAAATGAATTTTTGATGAAAGTTTTTTCCGGCTGGGACTTGATTTATTAAACAAAATTTTCTGATATATATTTTTCTCCAAAATATTTTTTGTGCTTCTACTATTTTTGGCAGCATATCTTGGACTGCTCCGAGCAAAATATTTTGTATCCAAACTTGATATCAAAGATAAAAATATTGCAATATTAATGCAGGTGTGTTCTATTTTTTTCTTTGCCATAAATCCGTTTTTGTATGAAAGTATGATTACACAGGTAGGTATTTTTGCATTTATTCTGGCTGTGTGATATGGTATATATTTTTTATTAAAAGGACAGGAACACAGACTAAATTATCTTTATTCTGCTGTCTGTCTTGGTGTGAGCTGGATGATTACTCCTCACAGCATTTTTTTTATCTGACTTATATTACTTTTTTACTTTTTATATTTTTATCATACTTTTTCACGAAAAAAAATATGAAAATTTTTTATAATCATAATTATCCTAAATCTAAACTGGCTTGTATGAACATTTTTTCTAAATAAAAATTCTACTGTCCAGAGTATCTCCAGTTTTACCCAGGCAAATATTAATTCTTTCCAGCCAAATTCATTAAACAATCTGTGAGTGGAAATAACTTCCGCACTTGGATACTGATTTTGGACAGAAAAATATCATTATTTTACTCTTCCGTGAGAAGTAAACGACAAACGATTTGTAGCCTGAATACTGCTAGATCGGAAGAGCACACGTCTGAACTCCAGTCACTAGCTTACCTCGTATG
>CALFEN010000054.1 GCA_937950065.1 uncultured bacterium
ATATAGTTTTTGATAATGAAAATTATGGTTTGACTACATGACAGAGTTCTCCTACCACACCGGTTGGAGCTAAAACAAAATATACTCCTGATGGGAATACTTTGTCTCCATTAAATCCTCTTGCATTGGCAACTGCCTGATGATGTCAGTTTACTAGAGAGACAAACAGCGCCAGTCTAAATGAGATGAAAGAAATTATGAAAGAAGCTATACAGTTTGAATGATTTTCACATATCAATGTAAAATCTGCCTGCCCTTCATGGAAACGCTGGTAGTCGCAAAGCGACTCTTAATATTTCTTGTTGTTGCAGTGTTTAGTAGTAAAACTATTTAAGAAGACATAAGATAAAAATTAAAACTTATAATGTGAGTGCCGACGGCACTTATATAATTTTCTTCAAATACAATAAAAATAATTAAATTAATTTTGGAACCGACATTGTCGGTTTTTTTGTATCCAGAAAAATTAAAATAACTAAAATAAATAGTTAATCTCTAATGCCCTCCAATAGATGAAATGACAAAAACTTATTCATTTTATTATTTTCATACTTAAAGAAATCCTTATTAAAAAAATTTTGTTATTATTATTATTTCAATAAAGATAATTTGGATTTTATTGAAGGTTTACAATAGTTATTTTATCTATAAAGAATTATTTTAAACTATTTCCCTCTGTATTCGGTTGTGTGGAAGATAAATTAATAAAAAATTTGATTTATTTAATAATCATACAACCTGATTAAATATTGGTTCTCATTTTTTTAGTCTTCTCAAATAATCTTTTTGTTTTTGGAAAATATTAAATAATATATACTAAAAAACTCGAGAAGTATTTCTCGAGTTTTTGATATGTTTTTAGCTTAAATTAAGATAGTGTTATAGCGTTTACAGGGCAAGCACTGATGGCCTGCTGGACAGACTGTGAATCTGTGTTTGTCTGACTTATTACTTGAGCTTTGTGATTTACCATTTTGAAGTATGCTGATGCTATTCTTGCACATTTGCCACATCATACGCAACCGTTTCATACTGATAGTTTTTTTGTGCTAGCTACTTGCACAGTAGAACCCTGATCTTCGTTGGAGCTAGAAGTTGTATTTTGTGCAGTTTGAGTTGTTTTATCTTCCTGATTGCTATCACTCAAGTTCTCACTTTCTTGAACATTGTTCGATATCATTTGTCTATCATTTAAATATGTAAAGAATGTGCCTGATACATAGCCTACCATTATTAATAATAATATTGAGACAATAGCTGTTTTATTTTTATCAAAAGTGTATTTTTTGTATGAAGTGATCCGTAGGGCTCACCATGCAAGTACCAGTATTATAGTTGCTAATGTCTCACTTGGTCTGACAAAAGCTATATGTATGGCTGTGAATATGAAAAATAGATATGTAAATCTTTGTAACGGTTTCCAGTATTTTTTTAATAATTTCATAGAATAAATATTGGAGGTAATTAACAGTGGAATTGAGATTACCAATGCTAGCATTCACCAGCCGAATTCATTAGTAAGACTCCAATAACTAGGATTAAATATGCCTGTTATTCATTCCCCTGAATTTAAAAAGAATCATACTCCATGTGCCAATCCAAATGTCGCACACATTATACCGATTTCTTTTCTCATTCCTACTATCTTTCTCAAAAACTTGATCTGTGGGAATATATCTGCCAAAGGTCTGATAAAAACTATTAGTATCAGCAGATACCATGACAACTTTCCCCATAATAAATAGCTGCTAGTATCCAAAAATACTATAAATCATAATAATGATGCCCAAAGCACTATTTTTTTTGTAATGTTATATATATTTGTTGTTTCCATTTTTTTCTGGTTATATTTTAAAGATAATTTATTATATTTATAAGCAGTAAAATAGATGTAAGAATCCTTACAATGTTTTATTTTTTTAAAAAAACTCCTGTGGTTAAGGAGTTTATAAAAATTGATAATAAAAATTTTTGATATTTAGAATATGTCTGAAATTATAATCTTTGTTTTAATATTAATTTTATCATTTTAAATATAATGAATTATCTTGTATTTATTTGTAATTGTTTAATTGTCTAATTCTTAATTCCTCCCTGATTCGTAAGCCTTTATTCATTTTTCATTTATTTGATGAGGAGCGTTTGTAGATAAGTCATTTTGTATTTTTCTAACTATTTCAATGCTTATAATCACATTGCAAAAAGTAATATCTCCATCAATGATGTCTATCCTTACTCAAAGTTTTTTCATGTTTTCTATAACTTCTTTTTCTTCCAAAGAGATTAGTTTTGTATAAGGTATTTCAACAGAGTTGTCTCTTGATACTCTTTGTCCTAATATGTGCAACGAACGGGTTGTTTTACCATTTTGTACGGCATTGTATATATTATTGACATCATCTTCTTTTATTTCTTTCCCACAAAATAAAATTCTTCAGTCTTCTTTTAATCTTATATCTATGAAAGCTGCCCTTAACTTTCATATTTTTTTATTTACTTTTTGCCATTTATCTATTGTATCTTGGTTTATTTCCTTTCATCTTCTTTCTCCAAATGCTATTTCGGGGATATTTCTTCAAGGGTGCTCTCGATATCTATTATTTAAAGTTCATTCTAGTTCAGACATGGTTCTATTTTGTAGGTTTATTACTCCTGCAGGGACTCAAGCCAAAAGCTGTTTATAGAGAAAAACAAGTTCTGTTCTTTCAATTTGTTTTCCAAATACAGTTATTCTACTTGATCATTTATTGTTGTCCAACTTTATTTTTATTCAGCTTTGTTCCAAGAATTTTACTACTTCCTCATCACTAATTAGAGGATCTTTAATATTTTTTATAGATATTTCCATTATGATATATTATTGTAGTTAAAAATTATTTATGCATCAACGTCTAGACCGATCTCCCATGGTTCTCTTGATATATTAATATGTTTTGCATCATATCATTCGGCACCCTTTATACATAATTCTGTAAGCATATTTTCATCTATTTCCATTCAGCAGAATACTATTTTTCATTCAAGGATTCCTATGTCTACTCATATACTTGCTAAAGTTTTTACTTGATCGTTTATTGTCATTGTTAGTATTTCGTTTAATCCTCTTTTTGTCCTTAATGTCTCAACTAATCTAAAAGATTTTTCTCAATCATTCATCATATTAAATATTCGATTCAGTTCTCATTTTGATACAGGTATCCCGTGAAAATAAAAACATTCTCAAACTGTTTTTATGTCTACTCACATTTCTTCTAATTTAGTAATTATTTCTTGACCGTTATTCCCTGCTGTTTCTTTATCTGCTAAAGTCATTTTCGTAATTTTTATAATATAAAATATATTGATTTGATAAATGATTTATTATATATTTATTTTATATGTAAAGTCAATATTATTTTATTAAATTAATTAATTTTCTTAAAGAGAGGAGTAGTCTTGCATTTAAAAGCTATAAAAATGTTTTGAGTAATTATATTTTTAGATTTATAAAAATTTTATAAAAAATCTCTTGATTTTAGTATATTTTTAAATATAGTATCTTGTAAGACATATTACCTTGTGAAGTTTATATTCTAAAAAATAAAGTATATGGTAGAATCCACTGACAAAATAATATCTCAAATGAGGAAGGGGATGCTGGAATATATTATCCTGCTCACTATAGAAAAATGAGATTACTACGTATCGGATATTATAGATATCCTCAAACAAAATAAATTAATCGTAGTGGAATGAACTCTTTATCCGTTATTATCACGTCTCAAAGAAACAAAGCTTATTACTTACTACTGGCTTGAATCACAGAGTTGACCTCCAAGAAAATATTATAAGCTCACAGAAACCGGTAAACAGATGCTACAGATGATGCATACAGCTTGGGATGAACTTTCATCAGCCATAAATAATATTAAAAATTTATCTCATAACAAATAATTTATAACAATGGAAAAACAAATTTGCTGAATAAAATTTAACCTGCCAAAATACGGTGGTAAGCTATTAGAGGATTATTTGGATAAAATCAGAAAATATGTCCAAGAAAAAAAGATTGAACAAGAAGTTTATGACGATATAGAAAACAGGATCGCTGAAAAATTATCTGTTCAAAAAGAAATAACAGATATGCATATTATAAACTTACTAAACGAACTTGGTGATGCTGAAGAAATATTTGGTCAGGAGCAAGACAATGACCCTGCACAAGATGCAGGTAAATACAAACCATTTTTCTTGGGACTTTTTAGTTATATTGCAAACAAAATAGATGTAAATCCATGGATATTGCGTATAGTGTACTTTATATTTGTATTTGGATTTATGTGAGCTTTGCGTAGCCTATGATGACTTTGGCTTGTGATAAATATAATTGCTTATATAGCCATAGCCAGTAAATACAATAATAAAATAGATATTAAAGGTTCTGCTAGGGGAGTGGCAGGTTCACTGACTTACGCATTTAGGAGTTTTGTATTAGCTTTGTTGAAAATAGTAAAGTTTTTCTTCAAATATATATTTTTATTTATATTTGTAGCGTTTTCCATTTTTTTCTGATGAATGGCTTTGATATGATGACCTTTTTTCCTGACAGATTTTACTATAGATAATCAGGTTATTTTTGGTAATTTGTCTGTGTATTTGCCTTATGGTATTATAATACTTTGATTGGTACTTTGTATACTGTGAGTATGAGCTATATTTTCTATTTTTAGAAAAAAGTTTTTGAATAGTGTAACTATATTTGTACTTATCTGAGTATGATTTTTGAGCGTTGTTTCTATATTTTTTGGTGCATACAAAACAGCTAGTAGATATACTTCTATATTTAGTAGACTTCAGAAGATAAATCTTTGATCTTTTACTTGAGAGGATTTGAGCGGAGATGTGATATCTTGAAATAAACATCTATCGTTGATAGTTGATTTAAACAAAGAACCGTGGAATCATCTTTGAATAAATGGTTTTGAAAATTCTTTTAGAGTGGAGAAATCTCCAGATGATAAAATTTATATTCTTGTAAAGACTAGTATAAACTCAAATTCTCAAGAAAACGCTGATAATTTATTTAAAAAAATGAATAATATGGAAATATGATTATCAGGAGATACTCTCAAAATTAAAGAGATAAATCCTATTTTTAAACAGAAAGTGGTTTTTAGTCTGCCAAGGAGAGAGATTACTTTGCAAATCCCTGAAGATATTTCTTTTGATTTAAAGCAAAATCCATATTATATTTACTTGAGAAATACAAATTTTTTTGCTACAGGGTATTTTACAGATTGCTACAATTCAATTATTAAATTTGATCCCACTACAAAAGAATTTGTTTGTCAAAATAAAGAGGCAGAAATTCAATGATGCAAGGATTTTTGGGTAGAGGAAAAGGAAGATTGTGTAAATTATCTTAATACAGATGAGGACATGCTTGCCTGCAAAAGAGTAATGCCCGAATTACAATCATTGGGAGATATATCCAAATATAATAAAAGACAGATGAAAGATTATAAGTATTGTACAGACGTTCTTTATAGGAGACAAACCAGAGAATGTGAATATTTAGTTGGTACATGAAAAATACAACAGGATATGAGAAACTATTGATTGATAACATACTGTCAAAAATTAAGTTTGGAATCTACTTCAGAATAATTACTAAAAGTTTTTTATAAGTTTTACTTAAAGAGGGATACAAAAATTGAAAAATATTTATATTTAAATTTTCTTGTTCTTTTACAACATGTTTTTTCAGATTTTATAGATTTTAATAAAATTAATTTTGTTAATTTTTTTTGAGATATTGTTGATTATAATTTTTATCAAAAAATTTTTTAAAATAGCTAATTTTACAAAAACAAACAAAAAGCCCTTGAAAAAAAATGTAAAAACACTAATTTAGTATATATATTGTTTTTTTATAAAACTAAAAAGATTTTTGATGTCAGAATTTAGTAAAAAGTATGACCAAAATATTGAGTGAGAGATATACAGAAATTGGTTAAAGAACGATTTATTCTCTCCAGAAAAACAAGAGCAGTTAAAATGAAAAAGTATCAAGGAACAATTTACAATTTCTATGCCTCCTCCTAATGTTACTGGTGTATTACATGTATGACATGCTATGTTTTTGTCTGTGCAGGATATCATGGTGAGATATGCCAGAATGAAAGGTAAAAAAGCTCTCCGGATACCATGAACAGACCACGCAGGTATTGCTACCCAAGTTGTAGTAGAAAAAAAACTTAAAAAAGAAAAGAATCTTACAAGACATATTTTGGGCAGAGAAAAATTTTTGTGAGAGGTATGGGATTGGGTAAGATCCTGCAGAAGCACTATTGTCTCTCAAATGAAGATAATGTGAGCTTCCTGTGATTGGAATAGGGAGCAGTTTACTCTGTCAGAAAAACTTTCTCGTGCAGTGCGTAAATCATTTGTAAATCTTTACAATCAAAATAAAATTTATCAGTCTTCATATATTATCAACTGGTGTCCAAGATGCCAGACGGTTTTGTCAGATATAGAAGTCTCATACAAGGAAACAAATTCTAAATTTTATTATATCAGGTATTTTATAGAAGGCAAAGGTGATTTTATCACAGTAGCAACTGTAAGACCTGAAACAATTTTTGGTGATGTAGCTATTGCTGTTCATCCCAAAGATAGGAGATACAAAAAACTTATCTGAAAAAATGTATTGATACCTATAATAAATAAACCTATTCCTATAATAGGAGATGAATCAGTAGAAACAGATTTTGGGACTTGAGCTCTCAAAATCACTCCTGCACACGATCCAGTGGATTATGAAATTTGAAAAAAACATAATCTTAAACTTGATAATTTTGCTATAGACAAAGATGGGAAACTTACAGAGCTTGCAGGTGAATTTGCAGGGCAGACAGTGGAAAGCGTTTTTGAAAATATTATACAGTATCTCAAGGAAATATGAAATATAGAAAAAATAGAAGATTATTTAAATAAGATTCCACATTGCGAAAGATGTGATACCAGACTTCAGCCGCTTGTATCCAAACAGCGATTTGTAGATGTCAAGGAAGCAGCTGCCAGATCCATAGATTTGGTAAATAAAGGCGAAACAAAAATATATCCTGAAAGATTTAATAAAATATTTTTTGACTGGCTGGAAAATATCAGACCTTGGTGTATTTCCAGACAACTACGATGGGGGCACAGAATTCCTGTCTGGTATTGTGAATGCGGTGAAAATAATGTCCTAGATGAAGATTTTATTTTGCAAAATAATCCAGAAAATAAAAATATTATTCTCTCTATGATGCTTTTTAATCTGATATCTGATAGCAGACTCAAAAATCCTTTTAATCTGGAAGATATTATAAATTTATTCTTTGAAAATGGGTTAAATACAAATGAATGAAAAATTTATCAGGTTTATATGGATATTTATAAGATAAAATTTAAAGATAATAAAGATATTTTGGCACAGGTTCATGAACTTGAAAAAATATTTGATAGTATCCAAAAAGACTCAAATTATATTATCAAGAACTGATGAGAGCTTATAGATATTTTGGAAACTTCAAATTATATTATAAAGGACAGAGATCTTTATAAATTTGATTTCCGTTGCCAAAAATGTTGAAGTAATATAATGAGACAGGAAGAAGATGTCTTGGATACATGGTTTAGTTCTGCATTATGGCCGTTCAGTATTTTGGGACGACCGGAAAAAACTCCTGATTTTGAAAATTACTACCCAAACACTGTAATGGAAACATGATATGATATAATCTTTTTTTGGGTGGCAAGAATGACTATGATGTGATTGGAAAATACTTGAAAAAAGCCTTTTGATAATATTTATCTTAACGGTCTGGTCAGAGATGAGAAAGGCTCTAAAATGTCTAAATCCAAATGAAACGTAGTAGATCCACTTGAAATGATAAAAAAATATGGTGCTGACGCTGTCAGGTTATCCCTCGTGATGTGAAGCACTCCTTGAAATGACGTGAAATTTTCTGAAACCAAAGTTGATTATACACGAAGGTTTATGAATAAAATCTGGAATGCTTCCAGATTTATCTATATCAAAACTATAGAGCAAAATCCTGATATAACATTTGATTACCAGCTTCTTGCTGACGATATCAAAGCCAACGTTGATAAGCTGAATGACTTTGATAAGCGGATACTATGAAAAATATATGATCTTATCGTAGAATGAGAAAAGTTTATGGATAAGTTTATGATATGAGAGTTTGCTCAAAAAATACTGCAGACTGTATGGCATGATTTCTGTGATTGGTATATAGAAATTTCCAAGTTTGATAATAATGAATATACCAATAAAGTCTTGCTTTATAGTATCTCTACATTTATAAAATTATTGCATCCATTTGTGCCTTTTATCACAGAAAAGTTATGGGGATTATTGAAATTTGAATGATTTTTGATGATATCAGAATTCCCTGTTCCTATAGAGATTGTAGATAAAAAATACAAAATTTGAGTGTTGATGGATATAGTGTCAGAAATTAGAAATTTGAAAAATTCTTTTGATATCAAAAATCATGAGAAAGTATTTGCAGTTATACAGTCAAACACTTCTTTATCAGAATTCCTGAATTCTTATGATGATTTACTAAAAAATTTATTAAACGCTGAAGAAATAAAGTATATATTGGAAAAAGATGATATTTCACAAGAGTATAATACTTCTATTATAGCTGATATCAAAGTTTGAATAAAGACAATGAAACAGCAGTCACGAAAAGAGAAACTTGAAGAATTGGAAAGAGATTTAAAGCAGCAGGAACAATATTTACAAACACTCAGATCTGTGATGAGTGCACCTTGATTTATGGAAAAAGCACCTCAACATATTATAGATGAGAGAACTACGAAGATGGAAGAAGTAAAAATTAGAATAACGAAATTACAGCACGAGATTAACAAAATAAAGATGAATCATTAGTAAACAGACCTCAAAAAGCCTTTACTTACTAAAAATACAATAATGAAAATTCTGCATGCAATAGTTGCAAACACACTTATCAACGCTTTTATCCTCTATATTATAGCAAAATATGCTGGAGTCTTTGGCTTTCACGGGTTTGGTATAGAACCTTCTGAAGCTCTGACTATAGAAATAATGGTAGCTCTAGGGTTCTTGTTTTGGATAGTGTATTATATCGCTAGAAATATAATAAAATTTATTACATTTCCTATTAGATGGCTTAGTCTTGGTGTCCTCACAGTGCTTATCAACGTATGAATGTTTTATTTCTTTCAGTGGTTGGTATGACGTTTGAATATCAATGTAGATGGAACTCAAATCCATATCGTGCTTTGAAATTTTGTCCAGATCATAGTATTGTCTGTTATAGTATATTTACTAAATTTGCTTTTAAAAACTAATTAAAAATAAAGAAAATGATGAAACGATTGTATGTTATAATTAGTCTTACTTTATGAGTCATAGTATTGGTTATATATTTCCAGAATATCAGAATGAATTATACTTGATTGTATTTTTTTAAAGCCAGATTGATGTTGCCTGTTTTTTTGTTTTATATTTCTATTATATCATTTGCATTTGGAGTGAGTTTGACTTTGGCTGTTAAAGGATTTTTAGATTGAAATAAAGATATGGATGACTGATTTGACTTATAATATCACCAGGGAAGATGCTGCAAAATATATGGGTATTTCTACCAGAACATTAGACAGGAAAATTAAACAGTGATTTTTTAGTTTTAAAAAAATAGCGAACAGAGTTTATATGGCTCGTGAAGAAGTAGAGGATTACAAACAAAATCTTGAATCAGTGCATAGAAATACTCCACAAAGTCAAATAGATCGGAAGAGCACACGTCTGAACTCCAGTCACTAGCTTATCTCGTA
>CALFEN010000055.1 GCA_937950065.1 uncultured bacterium
AAGTGTTAGCGAATTCACTGTTTCTGATATCCTTTTGCCGTCAGAAGATATAAAATGAAAAATTATATGAAGGGAATGAAGAAATATATCTTTTTTTGAAAGGGTAACTTGAGTAGAGCTTATTATTGATGATACACCTATGACTGTCAGGCTTTCCTCTTTTGATCCTGAAAAGAGATTTTTGGCAGTAGAAACTCTCAAAAGACTTATAAAAGACTGAAGAATAAATCCTGTATATGTAGAGAAAACATATGAAGAAGTTAGCGCATGATTTGAAAATTTACTAAAGAAGAAATGAGAGGAAACTTTAGCCTCTCTAAATCTGCCGATAATGAATCCTGATGTGCTTCTTATGATTTGAAAATTTCATTTAAGATATAGTTACGGACAAAATTTACTTATTCATAGTTTGGAAGTTGCTAAAATATCTGAAATAATAGCTAATGAACTTGGGTTCGATGGAATTACAGCAAAAAAAGCTGGGCTTTTACATGATGTGGGGAAAGTAGTAGACAGTAATTTGAAGGCTCATTCTAAAGTTGGTGCTGAATTTTTGAGGAAATATGGATTTAACGATATAATAGTAAATGCTGCTGAATGACATCATCATGATGTGCCGTTGAAGCATCCTATAGCATGGATAGTGGCTGCAGCTGATGCAGTGTCCGCATGAAGACCTTGAGCTAGATTAAATACCAAGGATCTTTTTATTGAAAGAATGGAGAATTTGGAAAAGCTTATAGTGGGAGTAGATTGAGTGGAGAAGACATATATTATGCAGGCATGAAGAGAGATTATGGCGTTTGTAAACCCAAATATAGTAAATGATATTGCTCTTGAAAAAACAGCTAAAAATATTTGAAAAACTATAGAAAGTCAACTTGATTATCCGTGAGTTATTAGAGTGATGGTGATTAGAGAGACTAAGGTGATAGATTACCTTACCTAATTTATAAATAAAATTAAAATGTATCCATATATTGAGCTGGGAGGCTTAAAGATTTATATGACAGGCATAGGCATTGTCTTGAGCATTATAATGTTTATAGTGCTTATGAGTTTTTATACCAAGAGGTTTGGTCTAAATTTTTGGAAATTTTTTAACTGGCTTCCAGTTTTTTTGGTATTGCCTTACGTGCTTGGAGGGTATTTTTCTTATATTATACAGTATAAAGATTTTTTACCTATAAATGCTATAGATATCATCAGGATTATCACTCCGTACTGATATAATTTTCATTTTATTTGAGTGAGTATAGGATTGATTATTGCTTTGCTTTTATTTTTAAAAACAGTAAGTATAAAAGCAGAAAAATATAAGCGGATAGATGTCTTTTTTTATTCATTTATATTATCTGTTGTTGTATTAGGTTTTTTCCTTACCTTATGAGATAATTTTATATGAAGAGATACAAAGTCTATGATATGAATATCTGCATTGAAAGCTGATTCAGAACTTTTTAAATCAAACAAGGTACATCCAGTAGGAATTTATTTATCTTTTGTTTCCATATTTACATTTTGATTTACATTTTTTGCGAATTATGTGTTCAAAAAACAAGGAATTTGAATTATATGATTTGTTGTATTTCTGTTTTTGATAAATTTCGTTTTTATTTTTCAGCAGTATCCAAGGCATTTGGTACGATCGTTTGGTGATTTTATATTAGATGTAAAGAATTACTCTACCGTTATTTTTATTATTTTTATCTTATTCTACTATTTTAGACTAAATTCAAAAAAATAATGAAATTGCAATTTGATAGAAATGACAGTTTCTATAAGATCCACAAAATTCTTGAGAAATTAAAAACAAAAAAGAGTGTGATAATAGAAATTCATCCTCAAAATTCAGTGTTTGATAATATTTGGTTTGGTAAGGAGCTTATAGACACTCTAAATGAAAATAATATAGATTATCAGTTTATCTGTAAAGATAATAAAACTAGGAAATATTATAAGCAGCTTGGAACAGAGCCGATCCTTGATAAGGGGAACTCTTTTTTTAGAGCATACAAAATCTTTTACGATTTTTTTATAAAAGCGGGAAATATTCATAAGGAAATATTGAGGAAAAGAGATTATTTTTCTTATATATTGATTTTTTTTGAAATAGGAATTCTTTTTTATGTATTCCGATTTTTTTACCAGCTCATTTCCCCAAATGCAACTATTACTATAAGATGAGATTATACTTTGGAGGAAATAGTTTATAATTTTCGTTATTTCCCTGCATGACAGGAAGATAAATATCAGGAGTCTAATTTCCTTTCTATCCCTTATCATACAGGAATGTTGAGTTTTGAGCATACTATTTCTATACCAGTAGATAGTATAAAATACCTTCAAAAACCTTCTAAATGAAAGATAAGAGTTTATAATACTTCAATGTTTGATTATTCTCTAGTGGCAAATACTAAATTTGTGACAGAGGACGGATTAGTTTTTACCTGTAATGATCGGATAAGTCTACCACCATGAACCAAAGATAAGCCAACAGAGGCTGTAGTAGATGCACAGGCTGTGGAAACTGATCTCACAGGAAATCTTATTTGAGTAAAATGAAATATTATTAAGGGAACAAAACTTTATGTAAAAAATCTGAAGGAAAGTTTTTATCTGAAAGAACTTTATGCTGTAGCTGAAACAGATTTTGGATGATGAGAATCTATCACTGATTGAACAGTGTCTCAAAAAGATATGGATATATTATCTGATAAGTTGAAAGATTATGTAGTAAAAAATAAGAAAATACTTTTACAAAATAAATTAAAAAAAGACGATAAGATACTTATGCCTTACGATGATTTTATGTCGTTAAATATTACCTGAATAGATTTTAACGGCAAGATTTGAGATAAGCTTTCGCTCCTTGACGGTACAGTACATTTTGAAATATGATATAGATATATAGTGCGGGAAGATTTTAGGGCTACTATAAATAAATATCTACAGGAAAGGATGTCAGAGAATAGAAAGTTAGTAAATATGGACAAAAACAGTTTGGTCTTTTATAATAAATATAGAGTGGGGGAAAATTTTGCAGTTCCTACAAAAGTGGATCTTGTCTGGGGATATGATTTTGAGAAAGATATAAACTGAATAAAAAATGAAATTCTTTCCAAAATTTCGAATAAAAGTAAGGCAGAAGCGGAAAAGGTTATACTTTCATATCCTGAAGTATGATTTGTAGATATCAAAATATCCCCTTCATGGTATAATATTTTACCCAATTTAAAATCTAATATTAAACTAAATTATTAGATCCAGATTTTCTTAACTTATAAAAGTTTATACTACAGATAATAGATGGATAATAAAAAGTAAGGTTTAAACTATATTTATGAGTGTTTTTTGAATAATAAATAAAAGAAGATTTTTTAATAAGAATAATAATTTATACAAAAAATAATGTTGAAGATTTACAAAAAAGATTTGTAACTTTTATTATATTAGTAATATATGCGAAATTTTTTTGAAAGATTTTTCTATTGATTTATCCCCCACATCTTGTATATATTACATATATGTAATATATACAAAATGTGGGGGATAAAAAATAGTTAGAACACTATATATAGTATTAGCTTATTACTATTTTTTTATAAAAAATCATTTTACTTACAAAATAAAACAAAAAAAATGATAAAAATGTTCGGTTTGGACTATACATATTATGATCATCCTAATATGTACTCATTGGTTTTGTATTCAGGATGATGCAATCTCAAATGTTACGGCTGTCACAATAGACAACTTGCAGGATGGCTTTACAAAACCGCTGATAAAGAATCTAAACAGGACATTAAAATAACCGATTACACTACACCTTTGTGTGATGAAGATATTAGACTTGCTATCCAAAACGAAATGATTGATATGGTGATTTTATGTGGATGAGAGTTCCTTATCCATCCTATGGATCAAGTCAAAGAAACTATTCTTGAAATAAAAAAACTTAATCCTAAAGTTTTGGTAAGAGTAGATACCAACGGCACTTTCCCAGAAAAAGTAAAAGAACTTGCCGAATGGGGAGAAATTGACTGATTTGCTATAGACATAAAATGACCATATTGGAATGATTTGTATTACAGCCAGATCAAGGATGTAGTATGAATCCCAGTAGAAACTGCTCATAGATTTTATCCTAAAATGGTTGAAAGTCTAGAATATGCTAGAGTACTGCCTTATACTATATATAGGACAGTGGTTTATCCAAATGTTCAAGACGACGCCTACTTTGGGGAAATTAAATCATATGTGTCTTCAAAATTAAAAAAACCTCACTACTTTAGTAATTTTGTGAATTTATAATGCAAAACGTTAGAGTTTGAGAGGTTTATAGACATTACAGATGAACAATCTATAAGATTATTGGAATATGAAAACATAGCGAAACGTTGGAGGATTTGGTCATATATGAAGCACTTTATGACAATCCAGTTAGTAAAATTTGGTGTAGACCTTTATCAAATTTTACTGAAGAAATCTTGATCCAAAACAAAAAAATCAAAAGGTTTGAAATTGTCAAATAAACACTTGACAATGCTTTTATAGAAATTAAAATTATTATTTATTTACTAAAAAGAGTAACAAAATGTCCCAACAAAATAAGTATTTTGATATTGTAAACGGTTATCTTGCAAAAGACGATAATAGTAGGAATAACGCAAACTTTATATATTCTTTGCCAACCTTGAATTCCCTAGTTGCAGGTGCTGTAATTAAAGACTTTTGGTTTGACGAGGTTTATAGAGATTACAAAGGAGTAAAAGCTAGAGATCTTTATGATGAATGATGGATTTATTTTCACAATATGAGTATATTATGACCTTACTGTGCTGGTTTTAGTGCAAAGGATATAGCAACTCTTGGTCTTAATTCTACAGCTGTAAACAATATTTGTACAAGACCTCCTAGATATTTCAAATCTCTTCTTGATCATTGCTATAACTTCATAGCTGTGGTTTCTCAAGAAATTCATGGAGCTTGTGCTATCAATGATCTTACTGCTATCGTAGCTAGTTATTTGTGGCATTATGAGGAAATTAGAGGGAGAGAACTTGATTATCATGATATTATAAATTCATATGAAGCATTTATATACGCTGTAAATACTCCATTTAGAGCTTGAAATTCTCCGTTTACAAATATCACTATGAATTTTGAATGGGATCCACATCTCAAAGATGAATATGTAGTAATATGATGAGAGGTTTTGGCAAGAAAATATAAAGATATTCCTCAAAGATACCTTGACATGTCAAATAAAGCATTTATTGATGCTATGAAAATGTGAGACGCCAAAGGAAAGCCTTTTACATTTCCTCTTATTACTGTGAATATCTATGATGATTTTGAATGGGACAATGAAATATTCAATTATTTGTTGGAAAACATGGACAAGTGGTGAGGTTGTTATTTTGAAAATTATACTACAACATGGGCAAACGACGACAATTGGAGAAAGATAAATAAATTTATAGAGCCAAGAGATCAAACCTCACAAAGAAGTTTTTGTTGCAGATTTAGAGTAAATTTTGAAGATATTATCAGAGCTTCATGATGAAGCAGTTTTAGAGCAAATTCATGAGTAGGATGAGTCGCAGTATTTAATATAAACTTGAACAGGATAGCGTATCTATCTATGGAAGACGGGAAATGGAACAGAGAGAAATTTTACGCAAAACTTGAATTTATGCTGGAGGCTGCACAGACTTTCGCTCAGAGAAGAAGAGAGTTTATAGAAGCACACAAAGCTTTGTATCCTTATTTCTTTTTTTATAATAAGTCTTTGGATACATTCTTTAATGTACTGTCTGTAGCTGGTGGAGAAGAAGCGATTATCAATATTGGCTATGCAGATGGATTAAAATCTGAAAGATGAAGAAAGGTATGACATGAAATAGCCTCATTTATCGTAGACAAGATAAATATGATGATGGAAAGGGATAAGGTTCCGGTTTCATTAGAGTTTGCACCATCAGAGAATGGAGCTCCTACAATGGCAAAAAAAGATATAAACTTTGTTTTGGACCTCAAAGAAAATCCTGATAAGAAATCTAAATGTTTCCCAGAGGAAAGATATCAATATAATTGAGATTTATTTGTACAAGGACTTGGTGGTGAAGTGTTTATGACTTCATGATTTCAACCTCCATACAACGAAAAGAATATTTGAGCACAAATCCAGATATCTGCAGAATTTCAATCATATGCTACATGATGAAGTGTTCAGCATATGTTCCTAGGAGAACATCTTCCTATAGAAATGAAGAAAAAGCTTATAAATACTACATTCAAAAAGCCTGTAATGTATATGACTCTCACTCCTACTATTACAACTTGTGGAGATTGTAAGCAACAGATGGTAGGGGAACATCTTATCTGTCCTCATTGTGGAAGTGCTAATGTACAGGTAGCCTCCAGAGTTATATGATATTTTAGACCTATAGCCGGTAAAAATATTAAAAAGACTGAATGTACTTTTGATGGGGAAGAAAACTACTGGCAAGATAGTCGTAGGGCTGATTGGACTACTAGAAAACAAACTTTTAAAGAAGATATAGATACTATACTTGAAGATTAAATTTACAATATAATTATTATATAAAAAAGCTGCTTTTTACGAGGCAGTTTTTTTTGAGTAATAATTACTTGAAAAAATTTTTTTATTATTTATCATTTACTTACTTTTTTAACAATTAGATTGTTTTATAATGAAAGAAAATTTAAAAGCTATTAAACTTTGAATGATTGCTTCTATTACATTTTTGATAATTACATGAATTGGTTGATATTTTTTACTCAAAGCACGGACAACCACTAATCCTTGAATAGCAGATGATGGATTATGATTGTATACTGCTGCAGGAGGGACGTTGACTGCAGGCAAGTGGAATACCCTAGTACAGAGAAGTGCACGGGTAGATATCCCAACTGCTGATACAGATGTATTCGATGTTAACTGTGAGCGGAGAGCAAAAATAGTAGGATGAGTATGATCGTGTTCTTATAATCATGTATGGTATCTTAGTATGATAACAGGAAACGGTGCTAATTTAATTGTAGGTCGGAGTGGAGGAACTCGGCTTATAGATAAAGCCGCAAAAAATAAAATATATTTAAATGGAACTACATATTGTAATATATCTAGTCTACAAAAAAGATGCTACTAAACAGTATCTATCAAAAAGATTTTATATAGCAAAAGTTATTATAACTAGATATCGTAGTATGGCAAATAATGCTGCTCATCAAAAAAGAAATAATAATAGAAATCAAAAGTTATCTTTTTTGAATAAGTTGAAAAATAAACTTATTAGTCATATCAGTCAAAAGAATGAAAGAAAGTAATATACTGAAAAAGCGTTTGAACTGTTCTGACTAAATATATTAAATATATAGTATAATACTAAATTTATAATACAAAATATTATAAAGATTTGAACAAAATGCACAAAGGTTGAGAAGTTCACTTTGATAGAAGAATATCTCTTTATTCAGTCGCTGTAGAGCAATCTAAAATATATTCATACTTTCCCAAAAAAGGTATAAAATTTTTGTTCTTTAGTTAGTTTTATATTTCATATTATTTTTGAAGACTCAAATGCTTTTTGCGAAGTTTTATATTTTTCATATTCTTTTACGATATCAAGGTCTGAAAGAATGTCTTGTTTTATATTAGTGGTTTCTTGAGATCTTGTTTTTTCTAGGAGATTAATTTCGGCCATTTCCATATATTTCAATGTCAATTCTATACATTTAGACATCATTTCAGTATTGTAAGACCATCTATATCTCTTTAACAGATCTATAGCTCAAGATAGTTTTCTGCTTAAATCAGGGTAGATCCTGGATTTTGTTTTTTCTTCAACCATACTTGCCTCGTCTATCAGATCAACAACTAGTTTTCTCAAGGCTATTACTTTTTTATCCTCTACTTGAGTCTTCTTTTCTTTCTCTTTTTCTCAAACTTTTTTTTCTTCTTCTAGGTTATACTGCTGCTCCAAAAATTCATAAATTTTTTCGTCAGGGACTTTGTTTGTTCTACTATTTATATATTTAACTTTGGCTCATACTGTCTCTGTCAAAAAAGAGTAAGATTCTTCCAAAGTATTTATCTTTAATAATAGATTGTATTCTTTATTTCATAGGTCGATTTTTGCGTAAATATTTCAATATGTGTCGATTTTTTCTTTATATTGTTTTAGTGATAACAATACGACTCAAACTGTTTTTAATATTTCTCTTACTTCGTTTTCTGTGGAGCAATCAATAAGAAAATCTATAGGAACGTTTATAGGGTCTAGTTCCAATCATGTTTTTTCATCTTTTAAGTTTATAACTTTGATACCGTGAATCTCAAAAATCATAGAAAAATATTAACAAAATAATTTTAGAATAAGATTAATCTTTTTTTTTACAAAATCAAGAAAAAGTCTTGTAATATATTTATAATCATTTTTATTATTTTTACAAATTTTTCTGCATTTATTATTTCTCTTTTCAAAAATTTTACAGATTTATATAGAAGAAAAAATTTTTTTTGACAAAAAGATAAATATTTATATAATTGAATATATATAATTTTATAAAAAAAATGCTGTGAACAGAAAAAATACATCATAATAGATATTCAGCCGTTAAAAGAGATTCCACGGACACTTCTTGAGATATAGGAGCATCTTTAGCGTCTGAATGGACTAAAGAAGGAATGATTCTAAATGATAAATTTAGGCAGTGAAATTTATGAGACTGTGTTTTTTTGTCTACAGTTGTAGCGATATTGAGATCTTGTCTTTGAAATTGTTTTCATATCATAGATATAACAGATGAAAATAATTGTATAGTAACCATCTGATCACAAAAAATGAATATATCAAAAGAAGAAGTATTGATGCTTGACAAAAAATTAGGACTTAGTCGTTGAAATCTTGGTATAAAAATTTTAGAAATAGCCTATATCAAATATTTATCCCAAGTAAGCGATACCAAATATTTTCTCCAAAAATGCGAATGATGAAATACTTTGATAACTGCACTTACCGATGTCGGTAAAATAATCAACGATTTGGTAGGTAAACAATTTAATGTAATAGAATACTATCTTACAAATACCTATTTACAAAAAGGTTTTTGGAATTATTTGAAAGTTTTGAAAGGGCAGGAAGATTTTTCTATTTCTTGAGTTGTTTCGAGTTCTGTATTAACTATCAAAACAATAAATCGTTTGAGAGACCTCTGATTTGATATAGATCAAATGGTAGAGAAAGTTTTACTAGAGAATAATTGAGATATTTCTCTATTGCCGGCTAGAGATTATAAACTCTATAAAGAATTGACTACATATACTGATGAAAAATGAAACATGCAGAGATTTTGTTATAATATAATGGATGTAAATGGTAAAGAGGCAAGTATATTATTTAACCATAAATATTCTTTTGTTGTGTTTCAAAATGAAAATAGAGAGATCTTTTTCCAAGTCATAGATCCTTTTGATCCACAAAATAATACCTATGTTTTTCCAGCTATGGATATGGTTAGAGTTTTTCCTCATATACAGTTTTTTGATTTCTGATATAATTTGTGAAAACTTATAATTTAGCAATGACTTTTGAATTTTGGTCTCTCCTAGATAAATATGCTTCAGAATATCTTTTTTCGCTATAGGTAGAAAGTGGTTTTTTGCATCATGATTCTATCCATGCTTTAGCCGTTCTTATTGCGTTCTCAGGATTTTGATGGGACATAGCGAGATATGCTAATATGTCAGATTTTTTATTTGAATTTGCTTTTAGTGTTTTTAGTCCATGAGGATTGTTTCATAGTTTTTGAACCAATAATCATAAATTATATATTATATTTAAAAAAGTTGCTTTGTGATGTTCTCTACCTTTTATCCTACTAATATCTGTTGCTATCCTTTTATTTTCCGGTAGAGCTAACTGTACTTGTGCAGCAGCTCCGTAATATTTTACACCATCCTTTTGTGTTATTCATACCACGCTATCCGACAATTGATAAGGTCACATACAAAATTTTTTGTCGTTCATGGAGGGTTGTAGATCCAGAAATTCTTCTCATCAATTCTTTAGTATAAAAGATAATAGCTTCATGCTAGTCAAAGGATTTTTGGATCATCCGAACATTTCTGTCATCAAAAAAGATAAGATATCTTTTTCATTTATAGTTGCAGAGATATCTCTTACAATATCGGCCTGTTCTGGAGTTAGCTTGTTTCAGTTAATTGTAATTTCATTTCGTTTTATATTTTGTCTAACCTCATTTATGCTGGATTCAATATTTCTTGAATAATTTTCTAGTGTTGTAGAGGTATGATTTCATCTTAAGTAAATTTGGTATGGGGAGTTTTTATCATTTAAAAATTTTATTATTTTAGGGTCTTTTGTGCTCTCGATTTTTTTATGCCATAAATTTTTTACCATCCCTACAAAGTCTACTTCCCCACTATTGTAATAGTCACCAAAATAGGATTTTACATCGTCCTTCTTGGGAGAATATATATCATTTTGAGATTGTGGTTTTTGTGTGGACCTTTCTCGTAGTCTACTTTGATGCTCAGTCCCCTCTATTTCCTTTATTATCCCCTCTAATATGGACATTTTTATAGTGTTTATTTCTTCAGGGGTTGAATTTTGACACTGTGTATAATAATTATTTATTAAGTCGACGTCTTGAGTAGAGATATTTGTTTCATCAAAATTTATGGTACTATGAGAATGTATTTTTAATTTTCAATTATTACTATAAAAGGGTTTGTTTTCAAATCCAATATTTATCTTTAATTTTTTATTTCCTGCTATTTTTTCGGCTATGCCAAAAAGTTTTAATCTATGAAAGCTTGAATCCAATATAGTCGTATCCAGTTTTTTAAATTTTTTATTTTCATGATTGTCGGTGTGTCATTTTTCTGGTGAACGAGGTGAGTTATTTCACATTCTATCTTTAATTAATCTAAACCATATTATTTTATCCAAAAAAATTATTTTTGCAATTTATTTATAATGAAATTTTTGGGAAATTTATTATTTCTATAGAGCGTTTGAGTATTGTAACATGGATAGTTTTATAAGTCTATAATCAAATTACTTTCATATTCTCCTCTGCATGTGTGAAATGAATCATGTTTTGCAGTCCACCCAAGATCTTTAAGTTTTTGTACAATTAGATTTATACTGTCTTTGGTAAGTCTGCGGTTTAATGATATGCTAAATCCTTTGTGTAATCCCACTTCTCCTATTCTTTTTATTACGTCATTTATAGTTTGAGTGATTAAGTCTCTTTGTTCTGTAGTTAGTATTTCCATAACTTGTTGTCTGGTAGGGATTTTTGCAAAAATTTGTTCTATAGCTTCTCTAGGATTTTCGCTCTGTTTGTCGATTTTCATTTTCCCCATTTTTAATATTATTTAATGATAAAAATTAAAAGACTTGTTTTAATATTTCCTTATGATCAAATGCTAAATCTATAGTATCCAATTCTGCGGGATCTATAAGTAATATATCTGCTGCATCATCTCCAGCTTTAAAGATCGGAAGAGCACACGTCTGAACTCCAGTCACTAGCTTATCTCG
>CALFEN010000056.1 GCA_937950065.1 uncultured bacterium
ATTGCATGATATAATAAATTTTCTTTAATCCATACAGATAAAGAGTTGATACTTGATAATGTATGATATATAATTTTGGAGTTATTAATAAGATTTATTATAGATTATTTTGAAGAGGATTTTTTTGTTTGGGATAAATCAAATTTTGCTACGGCTTCTGATTATCATGTTTTTAGAATACAGAAGTATATTTGATATTATGAGGATATTATAAGATATAAGAATTTTTTGTAAGTAAGGAAATCGTAAGAAATGATAAAAAATCTTTATAAAAATATTGATTTTTGAAAAAAAATAGTTATATTCCTGTTATTATTATAAGTCGTAATTTTTAAATAATACTTTAATAAAGCTTGATAGAGGGAATTTTGATTAAATAAATATGAATCGTATTTAATATTTTTTCCCCCGTTTTTTATTAATAAGCCCAATAAAAAATGACTGTAGAAAAAACACCACCCTGATTTTTGTCTGTTGTAAAAAAACTTTGAAAGAAAGTTTGGCAGAATGTTAATAACTCCAAGACAGCATTATTTGCTACATTGGGGTTGACTGTAGCATTGGCAGCCTGTGCCTGAAATAAAGCACAAACAAGAGATCCTTTGGCCTCTGTTGATACTGGGAGTTGACAAATTAAGCTTGATCCAGGAGCAGCTAGAAAAGCTTATCTAGAAGATTTGAGAGAATATTTTGACTGAAAATCTCTGGCAGGGAAACAAAAGGAAGAGTCTAAAACATCAGTGCTAATTCAAAAGAGCACTCCTGAAGACGAAAAATCTAAAACAGATATTGGCAATAGTCCTAAAGATGAATTGATAAAATCTATTTTGGATAAGGCAGGAGATGTAAATTTAGATTCTCTTTCCAAAGAGTCAATTATTGATTTCTTTAAATGATTAAATTTAGATCATAGTTTTGCTAATAGAGCGGAAATCTATGGAAAACTTACTAAAAAGAAATATGACTGAACTCAAAATAAAGAATTCTTGAATATTTTGCTGAAAGAATTAAAAGATCTAAAAAAGAGATTGCAGGAATGATATGTTGTAAAACCTTCTCAACCCGAAGAAGTGATTGTCGTTCAGGCTCCAGAAACAGAAATTGCAAAACCTGATGATAATAAAAAAGTATGATGACAAGGCTCTATTTTGACGATGGAGAAATCTTGAGAAAATAAAGAATGAAAAAAATGATCAGAATCTGAATTAGGTAAAAAAGCAGGAGAATTAGTTGCAGCTCTAAATCAACACCCTGACGAAGATAAATCACTTAAGTCGAGTATCGATAAAGATAAAGCTACTTGACCTGAATGACCTGACAATATAAAACAAAAAAATAGAGAATTATTCCAGAAGATTTTTGCTGTGGCAGAAAAAATGAATTTTGATAAATGAAATTTTTCTAGGTGTCAGCTACTGGATAATGAATATTTGTTGTTTAATTACAGGCTTGGTTCTTATCATATGTTTTTGCCAAAATATGATGATAGATGAGAATTGCAAATATGGGGAAAACAAAGAAATAAGAAATTTATCGGAGGCTCTGAACAGGAAATTAGGCAGTTACTGCTTGATATGGCACAGGAACTTGTAAGTCTTTATCACAAATGAGATAAAATACATTTTGCAGATAGTAATAAAAAATCTGTTGAAGCAGAAAAATTTATGGAGATATTGTGAAAAAAATTATTTTATAAGTGAACTGACTGAAAAAAAATAGATGCAGACCTTGTGAACTATACATTAAATAATAATGGGACTATAGAATTGGCTTTGTGCTTGGAAAAGTTTCCAGACGGGAAATTAAAAAAAGTAGAGACATTGCAATTTAAAAGTCTTGAAGAACTAAAAAAATATTTTGAAAAAGATGATGGGAAAAATCTGATTAAAGAGAAAGATGGTAGAGATGCAAAATTAGAATTATGAAATCCACAAGTTGCTACACAGATATTGCAGTTTGCTAAAGATCATTTAGCTTCTTTTGGTATGAATTCTTTTGATAACTATGATATATTGGCTGTGGCGGTTTTTGAAAGTGGATTGGATCAGTATATGAAAGACGGAGTAATGCAAGTGATCCCTTCTACAAGGAGACATATAAATAATCTTATTTCTAAAAATCCAATTTTGAGTTCAATAGCAGATACTTTGTGACCAAAAGTGACTAGTAATGTCTCTTTTAATGTATTCCAGTGAATGGGTGTGCTACGAGACTTTGAAAATATTAGAGGACTTAATCCTAGTATTGTAGAATTTTTGAAAAATAATAAAGAAAATATATATCTAGCTGCAAGATCTCATTTGAGAACCAGAGTAGGAATAGAACTTACAAGAGATAAATTTGAGGAGTTGCTTTATCAGATTTTATCAAATCAGACAAAAGCATTAGCTTACTGTACTCTAAAAAATTATAATGGATGCACGAGAAAATTAAATCCTAATGAAATTTGATGACATCAATTTACTTATGGAATAGCAGTTTTGGCTATATCTGACTGGCTGAGACAAAACCGACGATATTGGGATAGTATTCATTTAGCTAAAAATGACTTTTATTCATCTAGAGAGTACAATCCTCATTTGGCTCAAAAGAATAATCTTCGTTTAGCCAAAGATCAGGCTCTAAAAAGTAGATTGTAATTAGTAATAAATTGTAATATAGTCTATTTTAAA
>CALFEN010000057.1 GCA_937950065.1 uncultured bacterium
TATAAATAAAAAGATTCTTACTTTATACAATTATTTAGGGCAAGAATCTTTTTTAGTTTAAAGTTTTACATCGATTTTTTTTGAAAACTATTCTACGAAATGTAAAAATACTCAAGCATATTTTTGAACATCTTTTATTGTTATTTCAGTGTTATCATCCAAAATTACAGTTCATTTATCACCTGTCTGACCGCCGCTTTCAGCATAAAACGGAGTTTGATCAAAGATAAGTATTTTTTGTCAGTCTATATCTATTTCTTTCAAGATTTTGATATTCTCACTAGATAAAGTTTCGTATCATATAAATTTGATCTGTGGTATTCATTCTAGATATTTTGCCCAGTCTATTCATCTTTTAAACATATCTTTGGATGAAAGTCTAGATTTTTCTTTAGCTTTCTCCATTTCGCTTTCAAATCAATCCATATCTACCTGATAGTTCTTTGATATAGCTATTTCACTGGTAAGTTCTAGAGGGAATCCATAAGTGTCATAAAGTTTAAATACTATTTCACCAGGTAAAATTTCTCATTTAAAATTTTGCAAGTAATCTTCGAATATTTTTAATCACTTTTCTAGAGTATTTTCAAAGTTTTGGATCTCTTTTTTGAGAGTAACTTTAATATTTTCTTTATTTATTACTATCTCCTTCCGATAAAATCAATACTTTTGACATATAGTGTCCAAAATTTCATCAAGGAATTTATCAAGCTGGCTAAAATCTTTTTTTACAGATATAATATTAAAATAGGCCCTTCTTATGATTCTCCTAAGTACGTAGCCTCTTCATTCGTTGGAAGGTATTGCTCCGTCTCATATGAGGAAGATAGAAGATCTCAAATGATCTGTAATTATTCTTATTTTTTTTGTAAGAATCTTTTCGTGATTATCAAAGTTTTTTTCTTTTTTTGCGTAAGCAGGGTATTTGATGTTTAGATATTTTTCAATAGTTCTTATAATAGGTTCAAACAAATCTGTCTCAAAAATTGTTTCCTTGTCCTGCATCACCATACAGATTCTTTCCAGTCACATTCATGTGTCTACGTTTTGCTGCTTTAATTTTTCAAAATTACCGTTTTCGTCTTTGTAAAATTCCATAAAAACATCATTCCAGATTTCTATATATCTGTCATTTTCTCATATTTTCCAGTCGGCAGGACCGTAGTCATCGCCTCTGTCAAAATACATTTCACTACAAGGTCAGCACGGACCTACTTCTCCGGCAGGACCTCGGAAATTATCGTCTGCTCATAGTTTGCGGATTTTGGCAGGGTCTATGCCTTTAGATTTCCAGATGTCTATAGACTCTTCGTCTGTAGGTATGTTTCCGTCTCCAGCAAAAACTGTGGCTCATATCTTATCGTGGTTTATTTGCAAATATTTTGTCAGAAATTCATAAGACCAGTCTATAGCCTCTTTTTTGAAGTAATCTCCCAAAGACCAGTTTCCCATCATTTCAAAGAAAGTAAGATGTCTTTCATCTCCGACTTCGTCTATATCTCATGTCCTCACACACTTTTGGATATTATAAACTCTTTTCCCTAAAGGATGAGGTTTGCCTACAAGATATGGGACAAGCTGCTGCATACCTGCAGTTGTAAATAATACGGTCTTATCTTTGGCATCTGGTATAAGTGAATTTGCTTTTACTTCTTTATGATTTTGTTTTTTATCTTCCCAAAATTTTTTCCATAGATCCCTGATTTGTTCTGAATTTAAAAATTCCATTTTTTATTTTTTAGTTTATAAATGCAGATAATAATATTTATATTCTATATTTTTTCAATGAATTTTTATATTTTTTGTGTGAACCGCACGGGTAATATTTTACTGCTTATCAAATGAAGCTATAAGTCGTAAAATGATAGTTGTCTGTTATTTAATACTTTAAAATTCTATATAAATACTCTCTAGATAAAAAAACGTTTTAATTA
>CALFEN010000058.1 GCA_937950065.1 uncultured bacterium
TTGCATGTCTTTCTTGTAGTTGTTGCCTATCATAGTCTTATTTAGGACGTGCGCTTTGAGCTTTGACTTCATTCGCTCTAGAATCTGTTGCTGACTGTTGTCATTTTCCACCCACTATTGTAGCTTTATCTTTGGTGGATATGATCTTTTTGGCTTGTCATAACATATCTATAGTAGCATTTTCAAAAGTAATTCCGACCTCATCTGAAATCACAGTTCATCCTGTAACTACTGCTATATCTTTCAAAGTTTCTTTTTTTCTGTCGCCAAAACCTGGAGCTTTTACAGTAAGGACGTTTAATACTCATCTAAGTTTGTTTAGTACAAGAGTAGCCAAAGCTTCTCATTCTATATCATCAGCGATTATTACGAAATCTTTTTTCCCTGTAGCAGCTACCTGCTCAAGTAATGGTAATACTTCTTTGATAGATGAAATCTTTTTATCAGTGATAATGATATAAGGATTTTCTATTACTGATTCCATCCTGTTTGGATCTGTCATAAAGTATGCTGAAGAATATCATTGGTCAAACTGCATACCGATAACAACTTCTTTGGTAAGACCAATAGATTGTCATTCTTCTACAGTGACTACACCATCTTTGCCGATTTCTTCCATTACTTCGGAAATAAGTTCTCAAACAGTTTCATCTTGTGCTGAAATAGTAGCAACTTGTTTGATTTCTTCCTTGGAATCTATCTTTTTTGCTTTTTTCTCTAGTCATTGTACTAAAACCTCTACAGCTTTGTTTAATCCTCTGCTAAGAGCAAAAGGATTTACTCAAGATCTGATATATCTTAATCATTCGCTTACTACGCCGTCCACTAGCACAACTGTGGTAGTAGTTCAATCTCATGCAGCATCGTTTGTTTTGGAAGCAGCTTCTTTTGTGATTTCTGCTCCGATATTTTCCATTTTGTCTTCAAGTTCTATATCTTTGGCTACTGTAACACCATCGTTTGTCACTGTAGGAGTTCAATAAGATCTTTCAAGTATGACATTTCTTCCTTTTGGTCACATAGTTACTTTGACCGCATCTGCTATAGTTTTTACACCGTTGTAAAGTTCTTTTCTAGCTTCATCTCAATATTTGATTGTTTTTGCCATTTTTTCTTTTATTTAATTATAAAAATATTATGAATTTTTTGCAAGAAGACTTGATTGTCTTATCACAAGGTATTTCTTTTTTTGTCCGTTTTCTTCTACTTCTATTTCGTCAGGAGAGTATTTTGTGAAGTATACTACATCTCAAATTTTTACATCCATAGGAGCTCTTTTGCCGTCGTCTAGTATTTTACCTTCACCTACAGCTATCACCTTCCCTTTTCAAGGTTTTTCTTTGGCTGTGTCTGGTAAAACTATTCCGCTTGGAGTTTTGTTTTCCTCTTGGATTGTTTCTACTATAATGTGGTCTTCTATAGGAATTAATTTTGTCATTTATCTATTATTTAAAATATAAAAATCACTTAAATAAATAAAGTGCTACTATTATAATAAAAAAAAATTAAATTTCAAGACAAAATAGCATATTTTATATTTAGGTGCTATAATATTGCTAAAATAATAAAAATTAGCCTATAGAATACAGTTTTTTTATAGTCTGTCTATTAAAAATTTTTTTAAACATAGTTTAATATTATTTATAAAAATGTCAATTCAAATAAATAAAAAAAGTTTTTTAAAAGACAGAAAAAGGCTTGTATATTACGTTTTCTTTAAAATAGATTTTTACTTTCATCAAAAAATAAGATAAAAATCTATTGAAAAAGCAACAAATACTCTTATTATAATAAGTGTTTTTATTTTATAAATCTAAAAAACAGATGACAAAGACTCAATTAATAGCACAAATTGCTGAAACTCTAAAAGTATCAAAAAAATTAGCTGCACAAATGGTAGATGCATTTACAGAAACAGTTAAAAAAGGTGTAAAAAAAGACGGTGAAGTAAGAATTCAATGATTCGGTACTTTCAAAGCTTCAAAAAGAGCTGCTAGAACAGGTGTTAATCCACAAAACCCAAGTCAAAAAATCAAAATACCTGCTATGGTATTGCCAACTTTCAAAGCTGGTGCTGAATTCAAAAAAGCTGTTAGATAATATTGTCTACGCTAAAAGCTGAATAATTTACAGCTTAAATAAAATAAAAAGACGCTTTAATCGCGTTTTTTTATTTTATTTAAGAATTTCTGACTATGCTTATAATAAAAATATTTATTGGCAAGCCGATTGATAATTATATTTAGTGCAAATATAGAGTATGAGAGATTAAATAAAAAGTTGACTTTTCTGTAAAAATAATTATATATTTAAAATCTTCCTTTAGATCAAATTTTGTAAGGGGTGGAGGTGCGGTTATGATAATACAATTAATCTTGAGTGTGTTTGTGGGCGTTTTGATGATAATCTTTATCGTCCCGTTCATTAAGTTTAAATCTCTTAGGCGGGCGATATCCCGCGGGATCAGAGAAAAAAAGGAATTATTGGAGCATCTTGAAGCACGGCTTTCTAAACAAGGATATATTGAAACGGAGATAAGGACAAAGATTGTTTGTGAAATCAACCAAACCAAAGGAGCTATTGCTGCTCTTAAAGCACTCCTCTAGTTTTTTTACAGGAAGCAAAGGGGCACGGTCAGCCGTGCCCTTGCCCATTGATATATTAGATAATTAAATATTTTTAGACTGAAAAAACTGTATTTTGTTATAAAGTCAAGATACAGTTTTTTTAAAAAATTATTTTTCCGGCATTTTAATGTGACCTGATAAGCTTAAAAGCCTGATAGAAATTATTATTAAAAACAAGGTCGTAGTTCCCAAGATATTCTATTTTTTTACCGCCAAGAGAGTGCTTAAATGCTGTTACTCAATTGAGATGATGTTTGTCGTCGCCTGTCGGAGCAGCTCAAAGTAAGTCAGCTTGATGATATCAGTTTTGGAATCATCGTTTGAATATTTCATTTTTGAGGAAGTGGTGTGCTCATATATTTCAATAGTTTCTGTTTGTTCATCAGTATAGATATACTATGGTTTTTCATACAAAAAGGCAAATGCTTCAACTGATTATTTCGTTATCTTTTTTTGCAAGAAAAAGATTTCAAGAGGAGCTTCTTTGTAAATAATTTTTTAGAGATAAAAGGGTTTCTTTGTCTATAATATTGAAGCCTTTTTCAAAAGAAGTTTCATGCCATACGTCGTAGAATCTCTCCCAATCTTCGTCTTTGGCAAATTCAAAGTAAAGTCAATGTCAGGTAGCTTTTTTGATATGATTTCTGGCAGATTTTGTCATATTAGTCCATATAGTTTCTTCTCAACCTGTAAGATCTACTACTATTGTAGCCAGAGGCATATTTTCTCTAAACGATTTTAGAAGTCAGTATTCTTGTTTCATTATTTCTTCTCTGGATTTTCTCCTGTTTTTGATGTCTTCTACAAATTTTTTGTCTTTTAGTTCTTTTATTTTAAAACTTGCTAGATCATCTATAAATCCAAACTGAAAAAATATATCTCAATAATTATGTTTGTAGTCTCTTTTTACTTTCTCTATTTCTTTCTTGAAAACTTCCGGATAATTCCTGAGGTAATCTGTAGCGTCTATTCAAAGTACCTGATGCCATCTGATTTTCAATCATCGTCTTGATTGTTCTTTTATTACTCCAAAATATTTCTTGCCCAAAAATTCAAAATCAAAAAGCATCTTTTTGTAGATATCTCTGTTTATAACTTTCCATACGTTAGATTGAAAAAAATTATCCATAATTTTGGCTTATTTTGTAAAACAATATAATATATATAATCAAGATTGATATTTTTTCAATAAATTTCTTCTTGATATTTTCTTCATATTGTATAAAATACTATCTACTTTTTAATATTAAATTTACTTATAAAATGACAGAACAAAAAACTATATCAATATCTCCTGAATTATATAATGCTATTCAACAGTTAAAACCTTTGTTTAAAGAACTATCAGGAGAAGATATCCAGAGTGATGAAGAAGTAATATGAATACTTATTTCCTGATTTATAGATTCTTTTAGAGATAATATGCAGGGTGAATGAGTAGCTCCACATGGTCATAACTGCAAATGTGGAGAATGACAAGAATGTGATTGTGATTGAAATTGTAAATGTGAAGATAAGCCACAAATATTATTATCATAGTCTGTGTTTACACATTCGATAAATTAAAATCACATTACTAGTGTGATTTTTTTGTATATAGATAATTTTATAAATGCTCTTGAAATGTTTTTAAAGGCGCCTATAATTATTGTTAAATTTTACAAATAAAAATTTTGAAAAATGAAAAAAATTGCAGTATATATATTTATTATTTTAGCATCTTTGTCCTCTGTATTAGCTTATGCTCCTACAACAGATGATGTGAATATCTTGCAAGCTTTTTATCCAAAACTTAATAAATTTTTGGTTAAACATCCCGACAAGATTTTAGAAATATCAGATAAAGTAGAAGAATTAAAGCAAAAATTTTTAAATAATGAAAGGGATTATTATATACTTACACAGATTCAGGATCAGATAATTTCATTTACAAATACCTGAAAACAGGAATTATACTGACCTTATAAAGTTTTGGAGGCAGCAGATGGAGATAATATAACTATAGAAATAGATTGAGTATCCAAAGATTTGAGATTACTTTGAGTGGATTATCCAGAGCAGCAATATTCTTCATATCTTTATGAACAGTGTTATTGACCACAGACATTGTCTTATTATCAAAACAATTTACAATGAAAAGATGTGTATATAGAATATGATGCCAGCCAATGAAAGGGAGATGATAAATGAAGGCTTATGTGATACGTGTTTTTGAGTGGAGAAAACTGGAATCTACAAATGATAGAAAAATGATATTTGAGGGAATATACTTTTTCTACTACTTATAAATATCAAGATGTTTTTAAAAAAGCTGAAAAGTCTTCAATGCAAAGTAAAAGCTGATTTTGGAACAACCCTATTTGTGTAGATTTGATAAACATAAACAATATGACTTGATTTTTTTTCACAGGAGAGCTTATGACTTGAAGTCAATCTACAGATACTGAAGTTTTATCCTGAAATAATTATACTTGCTGACAAAAGAATTCCTGCGGTGAAATGGACAGTTGCGAAGAGGCACAATATTATTTAAATACCTGTGGAGAAAAAAAGCTTGATAATGATGGGGATTGAAAGCCTTGTGAAACTCTTTGTAAATAGGTTTTTTTCTATATCTTGTATTCGTTTGAGGTCTTCTCTAAATTTAAAAAAATTATTATTATTTTCTTCAATATTATTTAATATTATAAAAAGAGGACGCTTTGAACTGCCCCCTAAAAAGTAGAATGAAAATTATGAAAAACTTTGTATACAAATAGTTTCTGTTTTCGTTTTATAGAGCTATTTATCCCGCTATAAAAAATTGATAGCACAGATTTTTTATATGTATTTTAAAAATAGTTAAAGTGAGTATATTTTATAATTGGCTTTTTAATTTCCAGGAAACAGGTCATTGTTTGCTTTTAACCATAATTCAGGAGTTCATACGTCCCGAATCTTATGAGTGGTAATCATAGGGAGTATGTCGTAATATTTTGTAAGAAGCATCATTGCGTCGTTTAGCATTATTTCTCAAAATTTAGGATCCACTTTGAGAGTCTCTATAATTTCAAATATCTTATAAGGAAGCAGGTATATTCAAGATATTATACAGTTTGACGGAGCTTCAGACTGTTGGGGTTTTTCTACGATATTGGTAATTTTATTGTTTTCTATTTTTACTACGCCGTAGCTGCTTACTTTTTCCCAAGGAATTTCCTGTAAAACTATAATAGGTTTTTTCTCTTGCTCAAATTTTTGCATTAAATCTTTAAAAATTTGTCAGTCAAAAATAGTATCTCATATGCTTAATAAAAAAAATTCTTCATTTATCCATGGTTTTGCTTGCATGAGAGCATCTGCGAAACCCATAGCCCGTTTTTGCCTGACAAAAGATAGATTTGCCAGATTTTGAGTTTTTTTTACTTCTTTCAATAGTTCTGTTTTTCATTTTTTTTCAAGCAATGTTTCCAGTTCATAGTTTTTATCAAAAAAATTTTCTATAGCGTCTTTGCCGTTTGATGTTACTATTACTATATCCTTGATCCCTGCATCAGCAATTCATTCGACAATATACTGTAGGACAGGTTTTTTTCATACAGGCATTAATTCTTTGGGGATAGCTTTGGTGATAGGAAGCATTCTGGTGCCAAATCATGCTGCAGCAATTACACTTTTCATATTATTATTGATTTAATGATAAAACAT
>CALFEN010000059.1 GCA_937950065.1 uncultured bacterium
AAAGATAACTATATGCTAATATTTATTAATTTACTATTATATGTGAAAAAATAAAGAATATTATTTAAATATTAGGGGGATTCAGGACTCTTTGGAAGATGTTCAGGAAAATTGGGAATTAGTCAATTCCAAACTTCTAGCTCAAAGAGAAACTCTGACACAACAAATCATAGAAAATTTATTGGCTTGATATGAATATGTTGATTCCCTTATAAAAAATAGAATAGATATATTTGAAGATATCGGTCAAATTTTAGAGCTAAATCATATTGTATTATGTGGAGTGGATAGGACAAAATGGATAAGTTCAAATATACATATATTGGAAACTCAAAAGCAATTTTCTCAACAGATCCCTGAAGCATTAGATTGGTATAATAGAAAAAAAGGTAGGAAATCTGTGTACAAAATAGCGGCTTGAATTTATGCTATGTGAGTTAGTCAACCACAATTTTTTATAGAATGAAATCATCGTACATGAGCTCTTATTGCTTCATACTTACTGATAAAAGACTGAAGACCTCCATTTGTACTTACCAGAGATAATGCAAAAGCATTTTTTGATCCTTCTACATTGCTCAAATCTTCTCATAAAGAAAAATTGGTAGACAGACGATACTATATCAAAAAATATAGAAAAGGTCTTGCAGAATTTTTTGAAGAAGGAGAAAAGAAGTTTAGATGCAAAAATAAATAAATTTCAATTGATTTAAAAAATTACTTTTATATAATAATTTAATATATTTTATTTATACAATTAAGTCAATGGACAAGAGCGTTTACGAATTCATTGCTGCCCAAACAGAGGAAAAAATAGAGGAGTGGAGGAACTGCCTAAACTGCGGACAGGAGTTTGCTATTACTGACAAAGATTTGGAATTTTATGATAAAATTTCGCCAGTGTTCAATGGCACAAAATATGAAATTCCTGCACCAATATTGTGTCCAGACTGCAGACAGCAGAGGAGGCTCGCACGAAGAAATGAGACCAAACTTTATAAACGCAAATGTGATTTAACCGGAAAAAATATAATCTCAATCTATGCTCCGGAAAAAACTTATAAAGTCTACGATCAAAAACAGTGGCGATGAGATAATTGGAATGCACTTGATTATGGCAGGGACTTTGATTTTACACAAAACTTTTTTGATCAGTTTCACAAACTTTTGGAAGTAGTGCCAAAACAAAATATAAGGGTCTTCCCCAGTTACGGATTAAAATGTTTCAAAATTTTTAATAATTCTTTG
>CALFEN010000060.1 GCA_937950065.1 uncultured bacterium
TTTAAAAAATATTTTTTCAGAGATTAATAATAATGTTTTCTTCCAATATTTAACGCCTCAAAATTGATAAAATTCTCTCTTGTTTTCGTTTAGGTTATAATTATAATTTCTATTAACATAAAAAACTGATGTAATTTAGCCGGTATTCCAAAGCCTATTACAGCATATTTTACTTTATAATATACATGTTCTATGAAAGTGTTGATTTTAGCTTGATGAATTGGTACTAGATTTTGGCCTGTTTCTAGAAAATATTATCCCAAGCAGTTTGTGCAGTTACAACAGTTTGACAACATTTCTTTTTTCCAGCAGACTTTAAAGAGGGCTCTCAAAATAACGAATAACAAAGATATATTTGTTCTAACAAATATTGATTATAAATTTCATTGTATAAATCAAGCAAAAGAGATAGGGTTTAGTTTTTCTGATGAGCAGATAATTCTTGAGCCATGTCCCAAAAATACTTTGTGAGCAATATCTCTGTGAATGGAAAATTTAGCAGATAATGATATAGCATTGGTTTTGGCTTCTGATCATATTATATGAGATGATAATAAATTCGCTGATGAGGTAAAATCTGTAGCTGACGAAGCCGCAAAACATATTGTAATTTTTGGTATCAAACCAACGTCTCCAAACACATGATATGGATATATACAATCTGAAAAGCCCAAAATGGATTTTTCCAGAGTATTAAATTTTAAGGAAAAACCTGACGCCAAGACAGCTCAAAAATATATAAAAAAATCATTCCTTTGGAATAGCTGAATTTTTTTATTTTCAAAAAAAATCTTTTCTGAAGAACTAAAAAAGTCTAATAAAAAATATTATGATCTTACAAAAAAATGAGTTTTGAAAAATTTTGACTTACTGCCAAATCTTTCTATTGATTATTGAATAATGGAAAAATCAAATAATATTTATATGAAAAGACTTGATACGTATTGGAATGATCTAGGTAGTTGGGATTCATTTGCTGAATATTTTGATTTCAAAAATGCTGATGTTTTAGAGATTCAATGAAAAAATAATTTTGCTGTATCAGATAGCACCAGTAAAAAAATAATATTTTTGTGAACAGAGGATTTGATAGCAGTAGATACCAAGGATTCCTTACTCATCTCCAAAGTCTGACATACTCAAATGGTAAAAAATGTTGTGGATTCTCTCTCTCAAACAGACAAACAATTTGTAGAATTTGGTAAAACAGTTTATAGACCTTGGTGAAACTATACGATAATAGATGAGTGATCCTGATTCAAGACAAAAAGGATTAGCGTATTGCCGGGGAGTAAACTTTCTTTGCAAATGCACTATCACAGGTCAGAACACTGGGTAGTAGTAAGCGGCACTGCCACGGTCACGGTATGAGACCAAACAAAGATTTTGAGGAAAGGAGAAAGTGTGTATATCCCATCTTGAACAATACACAGACTTGAAAATGCATGAAAAGTAATCCTTCATATTATAGAGAGTCAGATTTGAGATTATTTGGAAGAGGATGATATAGTCAGGTTTGACGATGATTTTGGGAGAATTTAAAAACTTAATCATAAAAATAAATAATGAAAACAGCATACGTTTTTTGACCTATACACTTATTTGGACAGGACTATCTGCCAGTATACCAATATCTTATGTCTTTGTGCCAAAAATATTTTGATAAGGTTATCGGCACTTATCCTGATTTTTGGGATTCCAAAGAATCTCCTAGAGAATTTTATGACAGGACTTATAAGACTATTACTCAATGTGATCTTTTTATATGAGAAGTCTCCAGTCCTTCTATGTGAGTTGGTATGGAGTTCCAGATGGCTCAACAGTTTTCTATCCCTTGTATATGATTATGTAAAAAATGAGTACAGCCTTCTATTATGATAGAATGAATTCCCTGTACAAAAAAAATAATATATTACTCAAATTTAGATGAGTTGTCAGAGGAGCTTATCAAAGAGCTAGAGAACTTCCAATAGCTTATACAAAAAAAATGTTTTTGTATTATTATATAAATACCATGAAAGATAAAAAAAATTCTGTCAAAGAAGAATATTCGGGGTTTATAGATAGTCCTATATGAATAAGTTTATACAATGATTTTAAGAGGATTTTGTATTGAACTGAAGATTCTCTAGTTCAAAAAATAAATAATAATATATTACAGGATCTGGATATTATACAAAAGCAAAATCTGGATGTCTGCGATATATGATGATCTGATGGGAAAAGGATCTCTCATATATTAAAATATATGAATTGATTATTCAAAATTAAATTTAATTTGGATTTTTGCGAACAATCCAAGATCTGCGTGGATATGTTTGATACTTCTGTTATAGCTGATTTCTGCCAGACAACAAAATATGCTTTGCGTTTTGAGGATATGCCAGTTATGCAAAAATATGATTTAATTTTTTTGATACATAGCATATTTACTTTTAAGGACAAACAGGCGTTGGACAAATTAATGCAGTTAAAAAAGACAGACGGCAATATAATAATAGTCTCAAATTGATCTCAAAGTTTTTTGGCATGACTAAAAAAAATAGTGGATAGCGATTATCTAGATACACGCATGGAAATAGACGCGGTTATAAACTATCTGGATACAAACAAAATTCAGTATCACAAAAAAAGTTTCAAAACAGTATGGTGTCAGGACAAAATATCTTATGATGATAAAATCGCCGTTCTTTTAAATTGGATATCTCTGGCTCAATATAATAATTTTTCTTCCTCCAAAAAAGCAGCTATCAAAAAATACATAAATGATAATAGCGTGCTTTGTCAGTGATCAAAGGTTTTATTTGAGGAAGAAGAGATTGTCATAGTAATATAATATTCGTAAGAATATAATCCAAATAAAATTTGCAAAAATAATAAAAAAGATTATAAATAAAAAGATAAAGATTTTATATATTATAAAAGATGGACGAACTTTTGCTAATCGTATTGTTGTTTGTTTTGTGAATTTGAGTGATTATATGAGCATATAAATATTTTTTTTATTCCATAAAAAAGATGTATGCCAAAGATTTGGCCAAAGATTTGAGATTTTTTATGGTAAAAATCCCGAGAAAAGAATCAGACCTTGATCAAAAACAGGATAATATCCAAAATATGAAACAAAATATAGAAATTATGAATCAGGTTTTCAAAAATTTTTATTCTATATATTCCAGAGATTTTAAGAGCAGATATCTTTTGCAAAATTATATTTCATTGGAAATGCTTGTAGAAAAAGAAGTCATAAAATTTATAATCTGAACGCCAAAAGATTATTTGGAAACTTTTGAAAAGATGATTTCCGGGTTTTATCCATGAAGTGTGATAGACAAAATAGACCAGCCAAAACTCCTTGATACAGGTAAGTTTGCCGAGTGATGATATTTTGTTCTTTCCAAAGACAATGCTTTCCCTATCAAAACCTATCAAAACTTTGAAGCTGATCCTATGGACAGTCTGCTGTCAGCGTTTTCCAGAGTTGACTGGGAAGAAAAACTTTGTCTGCAGATACTGGTTTCCCCTCTCGCCGAAAAATGGCAAAAAAAGGTTGGTAAATCTGTAGAAGGGATCAAAGCCTGATGATGAAAATGATTTTTTAATATGCTTATAGACTTGTTTAGCCCTCTTTTTGCACCAGCAGACGACAAAAAACAATGATGACCTGAAAAGAAAAACTGATATTCACAGCAGCAGATATGAGATATAGAAAAAAAGATAGAAGATGAATGATTTAATCTTGTAATAAGAACTTTGGCAGTGTCTCCAAGCCCCGAGAGAGCACAAAAAATTATCAAAGATATTCAAAGATCTTTTAGTCAGTATAATTATATATGATTAAATACTTTTTCATTTTTAAACGCTAAAGATATAGAAAAATTCATAAAAGACTTTGTAGGTAGGATTTTTACAAGACCTATTTTTACTCGAGAAAAGCTTATATTTTTTATTACAGCACAGATATTGAATATCAAAGAACTTAGCAGTATTTTCCATTTCCCTCATTCCAGATTCAACAAAAACCCTAGAATAAAATGGCAGAATTTCAAAATCGTGCCTCCACCAGATAATCTGCCACAGGAATGACTGCTTATATGATACAATCTTTTTGCTTGAGTAAAAAAAGAAATCAGAGTTGCTCCCAAAGACAGGTTTAGGCATTTTTATGCGATATGACAAACTTGAACGGGTAAATCAACTTTACTTTTGGCACAGGCAAAACAGGATGCACAGCAAAACAACGGTTTTGCACTGATAGATCCGCACGGTGATTTATGTGAATATATTATCCAAAACTATCCCAAAGAAAGGATAGAAGATCTTATATATTTCAATGCAGGTGATTTTGAGATGCCTATAGGTTTCAATGCTTTTGAAGCTGATAATGATGAAGAAAAAGATCTTATACTAAACGATGCTATAGATATGTTTGTTAAAATGTATTGACCTGAAATATTTGGTCCTAGGATTCAGGACTATTTTTTGAATGGTATGATGACTTTGATGGATCAGCCTGAATGATGAACACTTATAGAGATAGTAAGACTTTTTGCTGATGAAGCTTTCCAAAAGCTTAAAGTGAAGAATGTAAAAAATCCGGTAATTCGTGGCTGGTGGGAAAAGACGTTTAAATCTATGTGAGAGAAAGAAAAAGCAGAAATTATACCTTATTTCCAGGCAAAGTTCTGACCTTTTACTACTTTACCGATTATTAGGAATATTATCTGACAGCCAAAATCCTCTTTTAATATAGCAGATGCTATGCAGGAAGGCAAGGTAATTTTGCTGAACTTAAGTAAATGAAAAATGTGAGAAGTTAACTCCAAACTTCTAGGAACAATGATGGTAAGTAAAATAAAATCTGCAGCACTTCGCAGGGCAAGCATGCCGGAAGACCAGAGAAAAGATTATTTCTTATATATAGACGAGTTTCAGAACTATATTACACAGTCCATAGAGACTATTCTTTCTGAAGCTAGGAAATACCGTTTGGGACTTATTATAGCTCATCAGTATATAGAGCAGCTTGTCCAAAAATCTTTGGGTGGAGAAACAGATTTAAGACCTGCGGTTTTTGGTAATGTATGAAGTATTATGGCTTACAAAGTCGGTGCCAAGGACGCGGAATATCTGGAACAGGAATTTTCTCCAGAGTTCTCACGTTCTGATCTTGTAAATATGGATAAATTCAAATGAGTAATGAAACTGTCAGTAGATACACAGCCTACCAGACCGTTTAGTATATCGGTTTTAAGTCCTTATGATAATCCTCTAAATACTCAAGAAAAATCAAAAATAATAAAGGAAATTTCCAGACTAAAGCGATGAAGGAAAAGAGAGCTTGTAGAAAAAGAAATTTATTATAGAATGGGTGCTTAAAAATTTTTATAAAAATATATTGAATTTCTATTTATAATTATTATAGTTTTTTGTAAGAACTTTATTTATTAATTAAATAATTATGAAAAAAACTATTTTAATATTGTCAGCTTTTTTTCTATTTTGATGTTGACAGCAAAAATACGTCCAACAGACAACGTCTTCTGCCCAAACTTGAGTTTCGAATACAGACACTGGTACTACAACTCAACCCAATCAACCTACTAGTTGAAGTGTAAATACTTGAACGAATATGGCTTTGGTCGCGACAGGGGGAAATAACACTTGATCTCAAGATCGCAGTGCACCAGATATAAATCACTTTTCTTTTGATAGAGACTCTTTAGAAATTTTATTTAACCTATCTGGGAATATATCAAATACACAGATAGCAGGAAGCAAAGCTTTCTTTTTTGACTCAAACGATGGTTTGATCAAATACTATGAAGAAGGTAAGACAACGAAGTTAAGTTGGTTGAAATTTTATTTCCCTAATGAAAAATATTCTAAAACTTTAGATATAAACTTTAACAATTATAAAGTCTCTACTAATTGAGAAAAAATTGCTTGGGTAGAATCGAGATATTATGGAGATAAATGAGAAATAAAAGATGTTTGTAGTCGTAGTAACGATATAAAGTACACTATATCAAAATTATATATGGCAAATATAGATTGAACAGATAATAAATTCCTAAATGAAATAAAAAGAGAATCAGTTTGAAATGAGGTTCCATATATACAGATTTCTTTAGTTACAAGAGATACTATTTATTTCAATAATTATAATTTTAGTTGTTGATGATTTCTCGGTCCTTGTAATATGAGAAAACTTGCCAAAATGGATATAACTACCCAAAAAGTTACATATATTACCGATGAAAATCAATGTTTTGCGGGGATAACGCCAGGTGGGAATAGTATACTTTATGTGGATTGAATTGATAAAGTTCGGGCAACTAAAAAAATCTTTTTAAAAAATTTACAAGATAACAAAGTTCAAACCATAGATTGAATTTGTGGAATTAGTCCTTTTACCTTAAATTTTATATCTAACGATTTTTATGTTTTACAAACTTCATTAAACTGAAAATGCGAGTTTGACGATTTTGTGGATTGAAAAGATAAAGAATGATTAATTTTTTATTCAAAAGATGGAATCAAAATTGGGGATAAAGAATGACATATGCTTTGATTTCTGTCAGACGGTAAAATATACTATACTATTGATAATAAGTACTTTATAAGAAGTCTCAAAACTTGAGAGGAAGCAGAAGTGAAATTCAAATAATTTTATATTGAAATTATATCTACAATTGTTATAGTTTCTTTGTAAGTAAAAATATTATTACTTTTTTTATTATTTTTTGCTATTTCTAATATGGCTTTCCCCGAATCTCTACTTCATTCTACTCTATTTTTTTTTATTTCTCAAAGGTATATACCTCTAATTATAGTTACTATATTTTTAATCCTATTTTTTATTTGACTTCCTTTATCAGCTCAAATTATGTTAAATAGAAAGATAAGAGAAATGAAAATAAAAGCGTTGAAAGATCTCGAAGATGCGAAAAAATTAAGTTTTATTTGGGATGATAAAGTACTAAATAAAACTGCTGAAAAACTTTTATTTGCCTATCGGGAAGCTTTGAGAACTAAAGATTTAACTTCAATAAAGTCTCTAATATTACCAGAAAAATATAATAAAAATTTAAAATATATGGAATTAGATCGAGAAAATTGAGTAATAATCCCTCTAGAGATAAAAGTATTAAAATTTACACCTATTTTTGTAAAAAATGTAAATTGAGGTACGTGAAGTATGTTTACTATGGAGTTGGAATGCGAGAAAAAGCTATTATCAAAAGATAAATTAAATATTAAAAATTTGTTGATGAAAGAATATTATAGCTTTATAAGGATAGAAGATAAGTGGTTATTATTAGAAAATCATTTAGGTTTGGAATATTATAATATGTCAGACATTCTCCCTCAAAAATATAAAAAATTTTTAAAAGAGAGGGATTAAAATGGTCTATACCGTTTTGACAAGGAATAGACGTTAAATAAAAAAATTTAGATGATTTGAAAATAAATTAATTTTATATTGAATTTTGATTTACAATTATTATAGTTGTATAATTGTTTAATAAATAATTAATTTTTGTGATGCCCAAAAAAGCCCCTTCTACCAAGTCCGCAGCCAAACCAAAGAAAGCAGCTTCTACAACTACAACCAAAAAAACTGCTGCCAAAAAGACAACTACAAAAACCACATCTACTACAAAGACTAAAACATATTCAAAGAGCTATGAATTCAAGAAAGTAGGTTCAAACCTTGTGATAGTGGAATCTCCAGCCAAAGCCAAAACTATTTCAAGTTTTTTGGGTAAGGACTTTGATGTGCAGGCAAGTATGGGTCATATAGAAGATCTGCCTCAAAAAAAGTTTGGTGTAGATATCAAGAATTGATTTGAACCTGTATACGAGATTTCTCCAGATAAAACAAAAATAGTATCTGCTCTCAAAAAAATAGCTCCAAGCTATGAACAAATCTGGCTGGCAACTGATGAGGATAGAGAATGAGAAGCTATTGCATATCATATATGCAGAGTTTTAAAATTAGACGCCAAAAAAACTCCGAGAATAGTTTTTCATGAAATCACAAAGGAAGCCATCACAAACGCTGTCAAAAATGCTAGAAAACTTGATATGCAGTTAGTGGAAGCACAGCTTGGCAGAAGAATTCTTGATAGGATTGTTTGATTTAAGGTTTCTCCTATACTCTGGATCAAAATAAAAAGATGACTCAGTGCTGGTAGAGTCCAGTCTGTAGCGGTCAAGCTTATTGTAGAAAAAGAAAGAGAAATCCAGAATTTTAAGCCTGAAGAAAGCCGAAAAATCACAGCATTATTAGATAAAAATATAGAAACTATTTTAACCAAAATAAACGGTAAATCTCCTAATATCAAAGATGTTAAAGACCTTGAAAAATCTTTAAAAACTTTATGATTTGATATCAAAGATTTCACTGAATCAAAAGACAAAAAAACCTGATATATTACATATTCCGCTGACCTCAAAAACAATTTTGAACTGCAGGATATCTCCAAAAAAGAAGTCGCCAAAAGTCCTCCAGCTCCGTTTATTACATCTACTTTGCAGCAGGAAGCCTCCAGAAGGTTTGGACGGCCTGTAAAAAAAGTTATGATGGTAGCTCAAAAATTGTATGAAAACTGAAAAATAACATATATGAGGACTGACAGTACCAATCTTTCTTGACTTGCTATAAGTACTGCTCAAAAATTTATAATAAACCAGTGGTGAGAAAAATATTCACAGGTCAGACAGTATAAGTCCAAATCAAAAAATGCACAGGAAGCTCATGAAGCTATTAGACCAACTTATATAGACAAATCACCGGAAACTGTAGGTCTTGGTTGAGAAGAGTTCAAACTCTATAGTCTTATCCGAACAAGGACAGTAGCTTCCCAAATGTCTGCAGCCAAGATAGAGCAAACCACTTATATTTTTTCTCATGATGATCAATCACAGCGAACTGCCAAATGAGAAGTAATAAAATTTGATTGATTTCTCAAACTTTATGATGTAGTGGAAGACGAAAACGAAGAATGAAGTAAGAAACTTCCAGAACTTGCTAAATGAGATATTTTAAAGTCCAAACAAATAAACTGCAATCAGAATTTTTCCAAACCGCCTGCCAGATACACACAGGCAAGCCTTGTAAAAAAACTTGAATCAGAATGAATATGAAGACCGTCTACTTACGCACCTATTATCACTACTATAATGCAGAGATGATATGTAGTGCAGGAAGACGATAAAAAACTTCATCCTACTGAAATAGCTTTTATAGTTACCGATTTTTTGGATAAGTTTTTCAAAAAAATTATGGACTATAAATTTACTGCCAAACTTGAAGACGAACTAGATGATATTTCAAACGGCAAAGTCCAGTGGCAAAAAATGCTTTGAGATTTTTATCAATGATTTGAAAAAGAAATGAAAGAAGCAGATTCAAGTGAAAAAGAGAATATTCTGGCTGGTAAAAAATGTCCTAAATGTTGAGCAGAACTTGTTTACAAATTTTCCTGAACAGGTAAATTTATCTGATGTTCAAACTATCCTGAATGTAAATACACAGAGCAGTCTGCAGAGGAAAAAAATCTACTTGATAAATTAAAAGAAAAATACGAATGACAGCCTTGCCCTGAATGAGGTGAGATAGTAGTAAAAATATGAAGGTTTGGACCATTCCTCACATCAAGTCTGTATCCCAAAGTCAAACGGATAAAATGAATTCCTGATGAAAAACTCGAAGCACTTGAAAAAGAATTTGGTGGTAAAACTTGTGCCAAATGCGGCAAAGGAAC
>CALFEN010000061.1 GCA_937950065.1 uncultured bacterium
AGCCCCCATTGCCTGAGTACTGACTATGGCAGGTACAGGTAGTGAAATGGATATGTGATGAGTAATCACTGCTGGTCCTGATCATAAAAAATATACTATAATGCATCCGTTACTATATCCAAAATTTTCAATACTGGATCCCGTATATACTTATAGTGTTCCTGAAAAATATACTATGGCATGATGTTTTGACGCCTTATGTCATATGATTGAGTCATACTTTATTCCTAGCGAATCCACAGAAACACAGGACAGGATGAATGAATGAGTTATGAAAGTGATAATAAAGAACGCACCTTTGCTTTTGGATAATGCAGAGGATTATAATGCAAGAGCAAATATCATGTGGGCAAGTAGCCGACCTTTGGCATGATTTCAGTTTACACTTGGTAAAGAATTATCTGACCGACCTCTTCATAGAATGTGACACGAATTATCAAGTCTCTATGATATGACTCACTGAATAACTTTAGCCTTGCTTACTCCAGCTTGGATGAAGTATACTATACAAAGTGCTCCTGAATATCTTTATATGTTCGCTGATTTTGCAAGGAATGTATTTGATGTCCGTGAAGAAAATGATAATCGTACTGCTCAGCAGTAAATTGAGAAAGTGATAGAATTTATCAAATCAATAAAAATACCGACAACACTCAAAGAAACAAGAGTAGAAGAAGAGAAATTAGAATATCTCGCCAAAAAATCTATAGAATTTGGTGATATCTGAACATTATCTAAGCTGGGAAAACCAGAAGTCTTAAAGATTTTTGAGATGGCTTATGAATGAATTTAATTTACAATTTTCTAGGATTCTTTTAGAAACTATTAATGATTGTTTGCTTATGTATATTTTTTAAAAATATCTTGAAAAAATTCTGACTTTTTGTATATATTTATAGTGTATAGTAGTTAGAATTTTCTCTCCTTATACAAAACATTAAAGATATTATCAGATATAAACTATGATTTCTTCCTTCTTTTCTTAAAATATTTATTGCTTCATAAGTATCCACTAAAATCTTTGTAATTAAAGTCTTTAAGCTGGGTTAGGTCGTAGTGAGTGTGCTAAATAAAAAAAGTTAGAAAATTTATCATTGTAGTCTAAAGTTCAAATCTGTCCGTTCGCAAAAATAACTTAAATAAAAACTTTTTTTAATATAAAACAAAGTTAAGTATTCTTGTGAAATTAATCAAAATTCTTATAATTACGGGAATAAAAGAACAGCCATAAAAGCTACTGATAAATTTTTATTCACAAATGATATAAATATTCCTAAATTTGCAGAGAAAATGAAAAATGTTGCTGTTGATTTATCTAAATGAAATTTAGGAAAAGATGATTTATTACAAATATTTAATTTAATTTTTTAAAAATTTTTAACTTACTATGAAACCTGTTCTTAGCTGAATACGAAAAGATAACATTACATGGGAATTGTATGAGACATCTCAACTTCCTGAAGACAATTTATGCATCTCTGCATGTGGAGTATTTTTTTATAATGATAAAATAATACTTGTTCAAAATAAAAGATGATGGGAAATCCCTTGATGACATAGAGAGGCTTGAGAATCTATTGAAGACACAATAATAAGAGAAATGAAAGAAGAGATTGGGATAGATTTAAAAAATAATTGTAAGTATAGACTCCAATGATATAGAAAGATATCATCGCCTACTCCTATCAAAAATAGAAATTGATGATTTTATCCGTCTCCATATTATTTAGTTCATTATATCGGAGAAATATTTGAAGAACCTAAAAAAGCACTGTGAGACGATGTAATATCCACCTGACTTTATTCATATGAAGAAATATTAAATTCTAATTTTAAAGCTCGTCAAATTATATTACATGCTTTTGAATTAAAAGACTCTATATGATAAAACCAATAATATTTTTATCCTAAAGCAGAACAAACATAATATCCTCCTTCTCTACAACTTTATATATTTCCGATTGATAAGAATAAGAACGTTTTCATTATAAAATTTTAAGAAAACTATGAGTTAAAAAAATTTCTTATACTATCTAATGTTATCAAATAGTCCGGCGTGAAACATTCACTTGGGAAGCTTATAATATCTCTATAATCTATCCACTCTCAAGAATCAAATTCTCTTGGATCTAATTTTATATTTCATAAAAAATTTATAATAAATACACTACATATATGCTTCATTCTAGGATGATCAGAAAAATACTTACAAACAAATATATATTTTCAGTTTTTTATTCCGAGTTCTTCTTCTCCCTCTCTAATAATGGCTTCCATATAAGTTTCTCAAGATAAAACATGTCATCATATAGAAGCATCAAACAATCAAGCTCCTTTTTCTCTATTTAAAGATCTTTTTACTAAAAAAATTTGATTATCCTTGTTTACAACAACTCAATGAACAGTTCTATGAATTAAAATGTCAGAATGTGCAACTGTTTTCAAATTTTTTGATATAACTTCGTCCTTTTTATTAACGATATCTATTAATTCATCCATTTTATATATTCAATATAAAGAAATTAAGTATAATGTTTTTTTCAAAAGACAAAAGAGCTTACAATCTATATTATTCCTTTCAATGTAGGACGATTTTTTTCTTAATATATTTATTGCTTCACAAATAATCTTCGTAAAAATAATTGAAACTAAATACGGATTAACAAAAATATCTTTTTTAAATAAAAACTTAATATCATATTTTTAAATTCTTAATCTCTTTTTGAGATTCTCTTTGGATATCTCTTTCTTTGATTATCTGTTTCTTTTCTACCTTTTTCCTGAGTTTACCTAATCAAATCTCCATTTTTAATCTCTTTTTTATGTCTTCATAAAATTTAAGAGGGATAATAGTAAGCCCTGTTTTTGTAGTTCTCTCGCCAAGTTTTATTATTTCTTTTCTTTTGAGAAGAAGTTTTCTCATTCATTTGGGTTGATATCCCGGTACTAAATTTATATTTGTCTTGCTATAGAGTGGGATATCCATGTTCGTGATAAATATTTCATTATCTATAATTTTTACTATAGCATCTTTGATATTTACATTTCAAGTTTTTGCTGATTTTACTTCATGTCACGCTAAAACTATACCAGCATCAAATTTATCTACTATATCATAATTTAGATTAGCGTATTTGTTTTTTGTTATTATCCTCATTTTTTATTCACAAAATTATTCATATAAATCCTGTCACAAAAAGACTTATCATACTATCGTCAAACATATGCAGAAACAATCCTGCCACCATTATAGACATTAAGGCTACCATTGCAAAAAAATAAAAATTTTTGAAGAATTCCTGTTTTTGTTTTTGAGACAAAATATATAAAGTATATAGTATATAAAAGAACAACGATATATAGAGAATTCATCAAAAAATTCATGTTTCCAAAAAAATCTGCAGCCACCGATTTTCCGGCACAATTCCTGTTCATGCCTGTACAGCAGCAGGTCATGCCGTGCCAAATCACAGTCATCAAATATTTCACAAGAACATAAAAAAACCATTCATCATGTTTTGAAAGTGTCATCAAGTAGATGCACTCCTCACTATCATACGATACAGCAAAGATTCATATATTCAGACCTGGAAAGCGTTTATTACGCCTGCTATTATCACCAATAAAAATCCTAGTCATATATAACCAAAAACTTTTTTTATAGGTTTTGATAATTTTGACTTATTGATATAAGTATAATAAAACATAATAAGCAATATCTCCAAAAATAATCCTATTAATGCAGTCCTAGACAATGAGACAATCAACAGGAACATTATCAGAAAAATAGTTGTAATTCAGATTTTTCTCTGCTCTTTTGGAGTAGAAATATAATATACAAACACGATAGGAAACACAAACACTGTAAAGAATGCCAAAACGTTGGGACCAGCAAAAATCCCAGATTCTCTGATAGTGCTATAAAGTCTGGTATCCACAGTGCCGTAGAAATAAGGAGGTTTGTGCCCAGGAATAAAAGCATTGTATCTACCAAACCCAAAATTCTTTAGGAATATAGGATCTAACATCCTGACAGTCCAAAATAGTAGACTAAAGAATAAAACGTATTTTATCAAAATTAACAAAAAATCTACAAAATCCTGCAAGTCATATTTATCTATTTTCAACATTGGGAAGAATATGATAGGCAAGAGCATTATCAAATCATATTTTACTCCTAGAAATATAGTAGAAAGCGGCAGTTTATTTAAAAAAGAAACTATGAATCAAATAATAGTAAAGGCTATTACAAGGAAAGTAATTTTGATATGAAATTCCCCTGCAAAATATTTTTTTAAAGAAAACTTATATTGTTTATAGTTTACAATTAGAATAAGGACATAGATAATCGATAAAAAAAATTCTTTCCACAGAGCCCAGAGATTTGAAGAAAACATATGGAGTCCAAGATCTTGTCATAATTTAAATTTCAAAAAAGTCATTATTAAAAAATGACTCATTAATACAACAAAGAAAATCTTTATCAATTTAATAATATTTTTTTTATTTATCATTTTTAGTTAACAATTACTACTTTACTTTATTAATAATGATATTTATCAAAAAAACAATATATTTATAGCCATAAATTTTATAAAATATCTTGCCTAAAGAAAATAAAGTAAAAAAATACAATTAATTTATTGAAAAAAACATAAAAATATATATAATATAGTTTAATTTTTTATAGATAGTTAGCAAATAACATTTAGATGAGATCGTATATTATCAAAGTATATCACGGATTTAAGAGCGGAAAAAAACTTTTTTCCGATTTTTTAGATAATCTTTGAAAAACATTAAAAGATCGTAAGATGATTTTTGGATTAAATTACTTAAGAGGAGAAATTTTTTATTCCATGACCTGTGATGACAGTACGTATCCAGTCTTTGAATCTCAATTCTATACTTTTTTTAATAACTTTCAGGTACTGCACGATGATAAAAACATCCGAGATTTTGACTTATCTACCAGCGTCTTGTGAGAAATAAAACTAACAAATAATTGATATTATCCTTTCAAATTTTCAAACACGGATAATTCTGATTTTATAAACAGCGTCTTTAGAATTTTTGATAATTTTGATCTTATAAATGACAAGGTATGATTTTTTGTGGAAGTAAATCCTATAATAGAAAGAAGTATCATGTTTTTTATGAAATCTTCTTTGGCTTTTCTTTGGTTTAGAATCTGCTTATTTTTCCAATTCTTAAAATATATCTTTAACTTTAAAATACAAAAAGACTGGAAAAGTATATGAAATAAATATTTCCAGGAAAAACTTAGTAAATGACTTTTTGATGTAAAAATCTATATAATATCAAAAGCTCAAAACAAGGACATCGCTGAATGAAAAATAAAATCAATTTTTAATAGTTTCTTGGTATTTAACAACTATCCTCTAAATGAATTTTATCTAAAGGTAACAAGGGATCTAGATTCTCACAAGTTAAATAAAATTAAAAGTTATCTTATGACTTGAGAAGAAATCAGTTCTTTTATGCATTTCCCCAGTAATCCTAACAATGAAACCTCTCTATTAAAATGAAGCTCAAAAAAATTGGCTCTTCCTGTTGGTGTTCCTACCTTTGATTTCTACGAACAAAACGGAGAAATTATCCCAACAAATTTTCCTGATGACATAAATATAATCTGAATATCCGACTATAGGTCAGTAAAAGTGCCTGTAGGAATATTTGATGAAGACAGACTTAGACATGTCTACGTCATATGAAAAACATGAGTAGGTAAATCCAAATTCCTCATATCTATGATTCTTGATGATATAAATCAGTGAAAATGAATTAGTATAATAGATCCTCATGGCGATTTAATAGAAGAAGCATTGATGCATATACCAGAAAATCGTAAAGATGATGTAATTATTTTTGATCCGACAGATGAAAGTTATCCTTTTTCTTTTAATCCGCTGGATATCAAGTCAGAAGAATCCAAGCAAGTTTTGGCAAAATGATTTATAGATATATTTAAAAAATATTTTTGAGCAAACTGGAATGCCAAACTTGAACATGTATTGAGAATGCTTTTCCTCGGTCT
>CALFEN010000062.1 GCA_937950065.1 uncultured bacterium
TCTAAGGCATTTTTCTTATAGACTGAATTTGTTTTCTTATTTCAGTTTCCTTGGCTTTGACGCTTCTTTTGTAATTTTCCATTCTGAGTTTTAGTTTAGCGGCTGCATCTTTGACATATTTAGCACCACATCTATTACAAATATTAGTATTACATGTCTTTTCGCATTTAGGACATTTTGTATTATTCACAATTCTTGTAACAGGATAACCGCAATGAATACATTTTAAACTATCTGCACTTTGTCAGCAGTAATTACATACTATAAGGTTTCAGACTTTTCTAAAAACAGGTTTTGAGGCTTTTTTTATTTGAATCTTAAATTTCTCAACCTCTTTTTTAGCTTCAAATTTTAATTTTTTAATATACATTGTAAGTTGGTTGATTTTTTGTTGTTTTGCTGGATTTATAGTCATTGTTATATTTATTTAGTATATAAAACTTTTATATTTTTAGTAATGCATCGTTCTCATAAGCTCTATATGAGGTAACCAGTATTTTGCCCGAAAATATGTAAATAACACCGTTACAATCGTAAGCATGATAATCCAGATAATTATCCTTTTAAAACTGATTATCTTTATTAATTGCCATATAGGATTATTTTCATCGCTGTCTTCTTCAATGTTTTCATAAACTATGCTTTGATAATTTCACAATAGCATAGAATCTGTGCATGATATCGCTTCTTTGTCCTGCAGACTCAACACTATCATCAGCACCAAAACATTGGTCATTCAGCCGAACATAGGATTGAGAACTATCAGAAAAAATGCTGTCATAGCATAAACATAAGTATTAGATTTCACATCTAGATCAAAGAAATGAATCGCTATCCAAAAAAGGCTCATAATCACAAAGATTATTATCAATATAAGTTCAAAAACAAATAACTGGAATATGAACGGATATTTTTCAAGGAAGAATAACAAAATTATGTTTATTATGATAAACAGCATAATATAAAGATATCTCTGGAACAGTATACGAAGCAGTTTATAAAGGTTAATCAAATCTCATACAAGTTTGATGATGCGGTCAAGCACGAATACAAGAAATGCAAGTATTAGACAAATCACGACAAGAGCTACAAATGGCTCATTATCTCATATGCTGGTGATTTTGAAGAAAAAAATCCGCAATACAAGAATCACAGATAAAATTATAAGAATTCTTTTAAGTTTTTTTATGATAGATAAAATTAGTCTTTTCAGCCAGTTTTTGATGTAATTATAGAGTCGGACAGCTGGATATTTATAATAGTGCCAGAATTTTTTGTAGTAACTGCCAAAATCCTGGTAAGGTACATATTTCCTCAAAAGCAGTCTTAACAGAAATTTAAGGATTTTTATTGTTATCTTTTGGTTGAATGCAAGGAGCTTCTCAAATAAATTTGAAATCTTGTCTTTCAGAGTATCGGGTGCAAACTCTGAAATCTCTCACAAAGCATTGTTTATGGTTTCGCTTGCTCAAGTGTGCTCGTCCAAAATATCCTTGAGACTGAGTTTACCAAACATATAAGTTATTCTGGAAAGAAAAAAATCCTGAATGGCAAGGTAGATATAAACTATCATTCATCGCAGTCCGAGAATAGATATGATAAACCACCAGACTCCAAATCATCAGTACAAACCATTCATGGCTACGAATAGATAAACAGCCAAAACAAGGAATATTATCCGAAATAGCTTGAAAAACTGTCATAGTCAGGTAGCTTTTTTGAGATCATCAAGAAGCGATATCTTTTCCTTGATGTCGTTCAGGTTGTCTTTGATTATAGGAATTATGAACTTTGCGAGATTGAAACCGAATATGTTTATCCTAAAGATTTTCATATTC
>CALFEN010000063.1 GCA_937950065.1 uncultured bacterium
CTCAACTAGATCCTCAACTAGATCCTCAACTAGATCCTCAACTAGATCCTCAACTGGATCCTCAACTAGATCCTCAACTAGATCCTCAACTAGATCCTCAACTAGATCCTCAACTACTTGTAGATCCATTACTGGAAGATGTAGTCGAACTAGTACTACTAGTACTAGACGTGCTTGAACTAGAATTATTTAAAGTACAAGATAGTGCACAGGTTCCGTTTCAGTTATTTCCCCCTTCATCGCATTCTTCACATTGTCCATTACCATTTGGACATTGTACGATTCCATCGCCACAGTAGTTATTAGTATTGGTCAATGTACAAGATGTAGAACAAGTTCCGTTTCAGTTATTTCCCCCTTCATCACATTCTTCACATTGTCAATTACTATTTGGACATTGTGGAATTCCATCGCCACAGTAGTTATTAGTATTAGTCAATGTACAAGATGTAGAACAGGTTCCGTTTCAGTTATTTCCCCCTTCATCACACTCTTCACATTGTCAATTACTATTTGGACATTGTACGATTCCATCACCACAGTAGTTGTTACTGGACTGTATCAATGAGCTGTCTTCTCAAGCATAAGTATTTGATCATGTATCTCTACAATGCTCTGGTTGGTCAAACCGATATTGCATGTTGGAGTATACATTGGCAGAATTTATATTCCCATTTGAGTAAAAAATTACTTTATAATCACTCATTTTTGAATAGGCGGCAATAGTGTAATCTACATCGTATTCATAGCAGCCATTGTCTTCAGAAGAATCAACTCATGATCTTATATTTACTTTACTGAAGACTTTTGCTCATGATGGACTTACAGATGATACTCCCCAGCATTTTTTAATTTTAGAAATTTTTATAGCACAAGGGAAATGGTTTTCTATGGTATATTTATGATTGAAAGTGTCTCAAGGGTTATAAGTTTCTGCACTAACAAAAGAATAGAATAGTCCGACCAAGAAGAATATAAAATATATTGTTTTTTTTAGCATTTTTATGTTTTTTATATATTTAAAATATTATCTATTTTCTCATGTTCATGGTCATTTTCAGTCTTCAGACTTTACAAATTCTCTATTTATCAAAGATCTATCTATAGGACTGTATTTGTCTACTTTTACAAAAGTGTTACTATTTTTTTTATATAAGAAAATTATTATTATTAATAATACGATTATAGCCATGATAACGTAATTGATAACCTTCTTTTTCATCTTAAATTTTTAACTAATATAAAGCCTATAATAATTATTTTTTTAAAGAAATCAACAATTAATTTAAAAATAGTGTAAGAGATATATAAATATAATACATAAAAATATCAAATTGTCAAATTTATTTAAAGATTCAATTATTAAGGGTAAGTTTTTTAAAAAAATTAGATCAGAGGTTCTGCAAATTCTTCGATTTTTTCCAAGACGTCCTTTTGTGTCTCTTCAATAATTTTCTTTTTCTCCATCAGGGAAGTACAATATTTTGATCTGGAAATTTCATAAAGATGAGATATATATCAAGAGTCTATTTCTGGATCCGATACATAAAGAGTTTTCAAACTAAAAGGATCTTTTACTTGTCATTTTACCAAAAGCTTGGTATAAAATTCCCTCTGATTTAAATTTGTCAAATCATAACTGTCTATAAAAGGATCAAAATTGTTTTTGATATAGACAGCATCGTCATTGGACAGTCTAAAACATATCATAGTTCACACATTACCAAAAATCGCTTCAGAAATATTTGTAGGTATTTGTTTCATAAACTGGTGAGCAACTATAAGTCATAGTCAGTATTTCCTTGCTTCTGATAATATTTCATTAAAAGTTTCTGTGGCAAAATTTTGGAATTCATCTATATAAAGATAAAAAGGTATTCTGTCTTTTTTTGAAAGTCCTTGTCTTCACATAGCAGCTTGATAAATTTTGGTAACAAACATAGCTCCAAGGAATCACATTATTTCTTCCTGTAGTTTTCATTTACTAAGTTTAACAAAAAGAATTTTTTTCTGATCCATCATTTCCCTAAAATCAAGTTTATTCTCTTTTGATCAGAATATATTTTTGATAGACTCTATAGACAAAAGCTGTCAAACTTTATTTAAGATAGGCATTATAGCTTCAGAGTTGAATTGTTGAGACCAGCCTGCAAATTCATTAGTCCAGAAGTTTTTTACTACATCATCTTTGATATGTTCTATCATGTCATATCTAAAATCTTTGTCTGTTAGTGCTCTAATA
>CALFEN010000064.1 GCA_937950065.1 uncultured bacterium
GACTGAAAATTTTTTGAAAGAGTCACTCATTTACTCACATGTTTTGAAAGTATTTCTTGCAGTCAATTAAAAATACTTTTATATTCAAAAGGAGTTAACAAGTCATTGAGTTCTCATTGGGGTACAACAAGATTATTTTTAAATATATGAATGAAAAACATTTTGTGTGTTTTCCAAATATATCTCAAATGATTCATTTTTGAATATTTATATAGCCACTCCAGATATGTTTTGGTAATGAGTAGTTTTCTGTCATTACAAAAGAAGGTTGGAGATATTAAGTTGAGTACCATCTTGAAATAGAGTTTGAGGAATTCAAGTATGATATATTTTATGAGGTGAAACATGTATGGAACTCCTCTTCTTAATCCCTGAATAAATACAGCCATAAATAATAAAATAGTAAGTACTCCAAAAACAGGATTGATGCTTTGAAGGTAGAGTTTTATAGGGATTCAAATATGCTGATAGAGATATTTTGCTGTATCAATAGTTATAGTCATATAGTTAATATTGAATGCACTTCCATTGAAAATATTAGCAAAAATGAAAGTTCCAAGAACAATAATACTTCCAGTAAAAAAACATATCGGTCAAAAGGCAAAAATAAACAAAAGAAATCTTTTAAAATTTTTCATAGGAGAAAATTAGAAAATAGAATTAAACATCATATCTTGATTGCTCAAAAAGATTTTGAATATCCTCATTTTTAAACCATAAATGGCTATCAATGTAATTGGTAAATATTTCGTATAATTCATTATTATCTCTGTATTCACTCAGGTTTTTTACATTTAATATATCTTCTATTTGTGACTGGTTCTCTCTGATAAATTCTTCAGCGATTTTATAGATAAGATCATAGTTGATAATATTAATATTAATATCTCAGTAGTTACTTTTTATCTCTTGGACATCTATCTCTATTTTGTTATTATGAGAAAGTTCCAGGGTAAATATAACATCTGAATATCCACACTCTAAAAGTTGCGATAAAAGTGATATGGCAGATTCCATAGGTGTAAAAATTAAAATATAATGATACCAAAATTTGGTAACTTTGGTATGTATAGCAAAAAAAGTAGCAAAGGTTTTATTAGTACTAATAAGTAAATTTTCAGGTTATGTTAAAGAACTCATTCAAGATATTTTGCTCAAGCAGGAGTATCATATATTTTTTAAAAATAATTTTTAGGGATGGAAATGTGACAAAAAACTCAACTATTGGTAAAAATAGTTGAGTTTTTTGTATTGGGATGCCGTCTCATTTCTGTCACGAATTATATCATTTTTGTCGAAATTTCTCATTTTGAATTGATTTCTACTTCAAATCAAAGGTGTTTTGAAACTTTTTTATTTAATCATCTTATAGTATTGGTTCTTAAATCATCGATATTAAAAGAAAATGTTTTTTTCAGTGTAGTAAAAGTGTCCTTATGTTCATTGATATCAAATTTAGAATCTGGAGAAAGAATAAGTAATTGAAGAATTTTTGCATATACTCAATAGTTTCAAAGTACTATCGTTTCTCACTCAGAAATAAGAGTATCATCTTGCATATGAAGAAAATTCTTTTCATTGATATTGAGCGTGTTTATAAGACTCTTCGATGAAATATATTTCCCATTTTCATCAAGATGTACTGGAAATGAAATGAGTTTTTTATATCCATAAAGAACATCTTCATTTATATTGATAATTTTTTCTTTATTACATGAAATGTAGATCCATTTTTCAGCTATAAATTCATCTATTTTTCCATTATCTTTTCTATGAAAATAATCCAAGTGTTTTTTGAAAGCTTTTTCAAAATTTTCTTTATCTTGAGGGATTCATTCAATTTCAAAGCTATCTCAATGATTTATAACTTTAAATTCTCCTACTGATTTAATTTCAGATACTTTTGAAATTTTTATATATGATAATTCATCACTAAATTCATATTTTTTTCATAATCATAAATAACAAGCCTTGTTTATTTCATCTAGTTTGAATTGATTATTTTCACTAAAACCAAAAAAGTAATATCCATATGCATCAAAGATATTGAGACTATTTTCTAGTGCAGGAGCTGTATAGAGGCTTAGGTATTGCATATGAGATATTATAATATATTAAAAATTTTTGCGATTTCTTTATGATTATCTTTTATCACTTCTTTCCACCAGGATGTTTCTCCACTTCATCAAATATTTGTTTTCATATAAAGAAGTAAGATATGTACTTCTTTTGTTCATTCATTTACATAGACTATAATTCTATTTCAAGAAGCATGAGCAGATATATTTGATCAGGCAATAGTAAATTCACATTTTGCTATATATTGATTATCACAAATAAATATCTTCTCCACTTTTGTAGTTGTTAAATATTTATCAATATTACAACACATTATATCTATAAACATCCAAGTTTCTTTCCATACTGATTTATACTTTTTTTCAAAACTCTTTATATAATGTTTATTAGCATACTCACATACTAATAAACTATATTTATTATTAGTAGACATTTTCTGGATCTTCTTGAGTTATGAGTACATATGGAATTATTTCTTTATCATCACACATACTCCAAGGAAGTTGTTGGTGAGTAAATTCAACTATTTCTTGAGTATTTTTATATTTCCACTTTTCAGCAATTTTATTTAACAAAGATTTTTCTTCTAGTGATAATTTTGAAGTATCAGGATATCATTTATTTGATATAAGATGTGAATTTCCATCAATTTCTATAGATATTGACTCTTCATTAAATAACTCTTCTATCATGGTAAAGAATGCGTCTGGTACAGGTCATTGTTGTATTCTTCTATATTCTAATGATGTTAGAGATTCTAGATTATTATAATACCAAGAAAAATCGGCTAAATAACAAAGTTTTGCTAATTTAGTTTTTGTAATTTTATATTTTGGTCAAGTTCAATTTTCTATAAAGAATTTAATAATTTGTTTATATTTTTCCCAATCTGTTTTTTTAGTAACTCTTGTTCCAGTATCACTTGGTAAAAAATTATCAATATCAACTCATAGTAACTCAGCTAATTTAACAGCTTGTCATAGAGTAGGTTCAATAAGTCACTTTTCTAGTTTTGAGAAAGTTTGACGAGTAATTCCCAAATATTTGGCTACATCATCTTGAGACTTATTTTTATCTTTACGAAGAGCTTCTATATTTGCATTCATATTTTTATAATTAGTTATATAAGAGGATATTATATTATTTTTATTTAAATGTCAATTATTTTAACATTATTTGTTAACTTTATTAACATTTT
>CALFEN010000065.1 GCA_937950065.1 uncultured bacterium
TGGAGATAAAAGCATACAAAAATGAATATCTATTTCAGCGTCTCCTTTAGTATCACAACCTGGCGGCACTGTAAGTTTTACTCTTGATACCAAAAATATAAGTGCAAATGAAATAACTAAACTTACCCGAGATTTTGGTGATGGAGAAGTTAAAAAATTTGATAAAGATTTTTTATCCCACTTTAATCAAAACTATTCATACTTTCAATCCAGTACATACCCTATCAAAGCTGCTATTACTTTGTCCGACGGAAACACGTTTGCAGCGGAAACTACTATATGAATAAAATGAGAAAGTATATGTCTGACAAATGCTAGTTCTCTTAAATGTGATCTAGATAAGAACAAAATTCCTAATATGTGCGATGAAGACATAGACGGAGACGGGGCATCAAATTTTTTGTGACTCATAAAATATGATACTAGCGATTGTAAAATAAAAGATAATATAAATACTTCTCTATTGAAACAAGAATATGATTTAGCAGCAAAATGATGAAATATAGACAACTGCCCTTTTGTGGCAAACACAGATCAGGCTGACAGTGATGCTGACGGGATCGGAGATGCTTGTGATACAGACACCGAAGAAAACGAGCTTGATACAGACGGAGATGGGATTCCTGATGATCAGGATAGTTGTCAGACTATTCCTGAAAATATAAACTGAATAGAAGACGAGGACGGTTGCCCTGAAATAGAGTATAATCTTTATTCAAAATCTTTTATAGAAGTCAGCTGATGCAATACATGTCCTTGTCACCGGGCTGATTATGCATCGGCACTTATGACAAGTGATCAGGTAAGAGCTGTGCTTTGTAGTAACACAGGAAAAATTTATTATAGGTACTCCCCTGCTTTTACTGCCAGTGATTTCTTGAATTTCAGTAATAACTAATTAAATTACAATTATTTAATCAAAAAAAACAACAGAAGATTTAATTCTATTACTCTGTTGTTTTTTAATACTGATAAATATTTATGTTTAAATAAGAAGTTACTAAATATTTTTTTATGGTATTAATTTACTCTTTTTCTGAAAGGTCGAAGACTACAGTAAAAGTACTACCAAATCATTCTTCTGATTTGACAGAGATGTCTCATCACATTTTTTCCAGATATTTCTTTACAATAGAAAGACCAAGTCATGTACCTCAAGTATCACGTACTAGTGAACTTTTTACCTGCACAAACTTATCAAAGATTTTATCCAGATAGTTTTCAGGAATTCAAATTCAGGTATCTACTACATCTATGATTAATTTATCTCATTCTTTGTTGGTATTTACAGTCACAGTTCATCATTCTGGTGTGAATTTCAAAGCGTTACTGATTACATTAACAAAGATCTGTTTGAATTTATTTCTGTCATTTTTTATAAACAAAGAATCCGGAATATTTACAATAAAATTTTGTTTTTTATCGGTGATATTTTCAGAAAATTGTTTTCTTATTTCATCAAATATTACGTTGACTTCAAAGAATTCTCTGGTGAATTCTACATTTCATGATTCAAGTTTGGCTATGTCCAGCATATCATTGATAAGATTGATAAGTCTTTCTGAACTTCTAAGTATCTCTGACAAAAAGAATTCTATATTTTCTGGGATATCTCATGCATCACCGCTTAATATCATGGAAACGTATCATTTGATTACTGTCATCGGAGTCCTAAGTTCATGAGATGCTATATTCAAAAATTCGTCTTTGCTTTTGGAAATCTCTTGTAATTCTCTGATAACTTTTTCTTTAGCTATCATTTCATTTTCTATATGTTTCTGGACTTCTATTTCAAGAATTTTTTGTCTGGTGATATCCACTCATATAGAAATAAATTCTGTTATAGTGTTTTTATCGTTTAATATAGGTATAATACTAACAACCAGCCAATAATCTTTATTTTCTTTGTTTTTGAGAGTAAGTTCCCCTGTCCAGATCCCATGATTTTCTATATCATTACCTATTTCTTCTACGTCCAAAGATTTGTTTGAAGACATGATAAATTCTATATAATCTTTATTTAAAAGCTCTTCTTTGGCATATCAGGAGATATTTATAAATTTATCATTGATATAAGTGATTTTATTTTCCAGATTAACCTTACAAACTATGCTTGAACTATCTATTGCATTTTTGTATTCATTCAAAAGACTAGAAAATTTTATATTAAATATTTTCAAAATATTTATATAGATATTATCCAAAAGTTCTATAACCAAATCGATTTGAGAAGACATATCTCATCTTTCTTTTATATCATTTATTATAGATTTTTGTAGGGCA
>CALFEN010000066.1 GCA_937950065.1 uncultured bacterium
TTATACTTACAATACTACTCTCACTAACTTATCTATTCCGCGATCTTTTACTGACGGGAATAACTTTTGGAAAATTAGAGCTCAAGATGCTACTGGGAACCTATCCGACTATACCGACGAAATGCAATTTACTGTGAGTTGATGAATTTCTTCAAACTGATGAATTATATTTTTATCCGGCAAATATACTAATAACAGCAGTACTAGCGTAAAAGTTTATTCCTCTTGATATAATTTCTTTACAATGAGCGGTAGTGGAATAGAATGAATACTAACATGAACTTTTGTATGATCATGAGTTTATGACGTATCTCTCTCTACTTGAAATTGACAAAAAAACGTTTCTATACAATTCTCAAGCGGATCTACATATTCTGATATTTACACATGAAGTATTATACTAGATACTGTAGGCCCTACTATATCTGTTACAAATTATAGTTCCTGACAAAATGTAACATGAAATATTACTCTAATTTGAGTATTTAATGATACATATAGTATTACAGGTTTTAATATCTTGCATAACTGGACAAGTATTAATCATACTTATTCTTTTGGATGATATGGTCTTGAATATACTCCAGCATGATCTATATCAGATTCATGAGACTGATACTCCTATGCAGCCACTTGAAACGGCACAAGCGTTGTATCTTCATGGACTAAAAATCTGACATTGAGTTGCTGAAAAAATACAATAACTATAACATGACAAGATTATGCATGAAATCCAGCCAGTACATCATTGGATATTTATAGAAATTGATTGTTGTCATCTAGCTATGCAACCCCTATAGATTGAAATACAGTAACTATGCATATATACTTTGATATACCTGTAGCCTGATATTCTATACAATATGGAACTGACGCAAGTAATCTCACAGGTATTATTGGTGGAGGGTCTTCTTCTTACTTTACATGAATTAGCGTTACTTTAGGTAGTCTATCAGCAAACACTAGGTATTATTATAAAATACAAGCTACAGACTGTGGTGATTCGCCTATATCCAATTTGATGACATTTACTACTCCAAAAACAATAAATATTTCCGAACTTACTTGAACAATTATCACTACATGATCAGTGATATTTACAGGAATAACTTCTACATGAGCAATTTTTAATACAACATGAACTCTTGATTTGAATTCTGAAACATGAGCAAATAATATCACACTAAACGCAAGTGGTCTTACTATTACAGCCAGCGGTTGAAATTGGGATTGAATTATCCTTGCTCCATATCTTATGCCTACCACTTGAAGTATTGTTATAAGCGGATATTCCAGAATAGACGACCTTACATATGGAATATGAAATCCAGATGTTGAATTATTCTTTTCAGGGCAGGTAGCTAATGTGAGTCTTGATGTATGAAGTAGCTATAATGGACAGACTTTATACGTATACAGATCTTGAGATGGTTGATTGACTTATTCAAGCATTTGAAGCTGTCTAGTCTCATTATGAATATGTAAATTTACTACAGACAGATTTTCAGTATTTACTCTGCTACAAAGCACTGACGATGTTCCAGACCAATTTACATTTGTAGATCAATGAAGTTTGGATCTAAATACTACAGTCACTTCAAACCAAATCACCATATCCTGAATAACAACATGAGTAACTGCTACTGTTTCTTGAGGTGAATACAAAGTAAACAATGGATATCGGGTAACAACTAATACCACAGTTTATAGTGGAGATCAGATTACTTTGAGAGGAACGACATCATCAAACTATTCCACAACAGTAAATGTAGTTTTTAATGCATGAAGCGTTTTTGATACCTTCTCTATTACAACCAAATCATGAGGCTCAAGTTCAGGCGGTGGAAGTACTATCGGCGGTGGTTGATCCTACTATCCTTCAAGGCTCTCTTGAGATGATGATGACGATAGTGATGACGATGACGAAAATAATAATGAAAATCCAGATTCATGAGATGACGATCAATGAGACGATGATAGCGATATAAGCCAATCAGAAAAAGATCTATTGGAAGAAGCACAATCTCTAAATAAAATTCCTTTGGAAGTAGTTATAAACTGAATCACATATTATATAAATGTTCCTGTATTTAAAGATGATGGTTATAATGATAAAATGCAGAAAATTTCTTTACAAGTATCAGAGTATCTAAAAAAGAAAAAGTTTGCAGACACTAAAACCAAAGAAGCAATAGATAAATACAATGACTTCCTTGGTATGCTGAAACTATCCAAAGACAGATGAAATGATGATGCAAAAGATTTTGCAAAAAAATATTTAAACGAATTTGTACAAATCCTTAAATCTTCAAATTCATGAGACTCCAATACCAATCCTTCAGATGGATCACGAGACGACAGTAAAAATCCTTCTACTTGAAATGATTACAATAGTGAAATATCAAAGGCATTGATATTTATGTATGACAACTGACTTACAAAATACTATACTTTGAATTATTATAGGCCTTATGAAAAAATAACCAGAGAGCAAGCCGCTAAAATGCTAGTATGATTTGCAAAAAACGTGCTATGAAAGAAACCGGATTTATCAAAAACTTGTTATTTTTCAGATATATCAAACGCTGATCCTAGTTTGAAAAGCTATATTACAGAATCCTGTCAACTTGGTATATTTAAGTGAACTGGCGGAAAATTTTATCCGTTTGCTCCTATGACAAAAGCGGAAATCTCTGCTGTATTGGTAAGGACGCTGTACGGAAGCATGAATGAAAGCGGAAACTATTGGTTTGCAAATTATGCAACCAAAGCTAAAATAATGGGAATAACAAACGAAACAAATATATCTAACTTCTTGAAACCATTGACCAGATATGAAATAGCATTGATGATCTATAGAGCTTCACAGTTTGCAGACAGTTCCAATTATATAAGCTCATCATCAAGCAATTCTACATCAAGTTCTACGGCATCATCTTCAACCTCTGACAGCGGCATCTCGACCAGCCAATCTGTAGAATCTAGTGAAGATTCTCAAACAGAATCAGAATTTGATTCCTTGATAGAAAATCTTTTTAAATAAGTTTTATCTTATAATCATTTCTAAAGAGCTACTCAACATTGAGTAGCTTTTTGTAAAAAAAATAAAATACTGTAGATTTTTTTTATAAAATTATTATAATAAATTTAAGAGAATTTTTTCTCAATTATTTTTATTTTATAATTACAAAAGATGAAAAAAATAGTATTTTTTTTAACGCTCTTATTCGCAAGTTTTGGAACTTTTGCTATGTCAAACCCAGCTTCAGAAAATTGTACAGCTAATTGAGGGGAGATAAAACTTGAAAAAATTTGAGACGGATCAGTAATCGGTGTTTGTTATTTTGATGACAACAGACAATGCGAAGAATGGGCTATGTACAGAAATGAATGTCCTGTAGGATGATTGAAAGTCACAGGGTATGTACTAGATTCTTCTAGATACTGTGCAATCGTAGGAGGAACATTTACTCCAAAACAAGATGAATCAATCCCAGAAAAAGCTGACCAACTTGGGACTTGTACTTTACCAAACGGAAAGACATTAAACGCTCGGGATCTATACAACAATAAAGCAGATAGCGGATTAAGTTGAGATTTTTTGAGTTGAGAAGTACTTCCTTTGAGCGGAACAGGAGAAATAAGTGCTGAAGTCGCTATGACAAATACAACTCAAAGCTGTGGTTCTATTTGAGCAGCATTAGAAGAACAAAACATGGCATTAGCCGACGCTTTCGTAGTAAAATATAATAAGAAATTATCAACATTAAGCGCAGACAAACAAGAGAAACTTCAAATAAAAGTTATTGCAAATTTGGATAAATTTATACAAAAATATGAAGGGGAAACTTGAGATAAATATACAGAAATAGTAAATGTATTGAGATACATAGAATGTATGATAGACAAGTCTACAGGAGTAGACAATCCTGATACAGATACTGACACTACTTCACAAGAAATCCAAACATTGAGTATAGACGATATAACCGATGTAATGTCATGAGATGACAGAGTAATATTATACGACAGTGGATATATTGTACTGAATATCAAGTATCCTGTAGTATGATTGGCAGAAATCGATGATGCTACAAAAACTTTTGTGTATAGCGAGATAGAAAACTTTATCAAAGATCTGCCTCAAGAAAAACCTTATGTAGAAGATATGCAATATTCATTATATATAGATTATACATTGAATAACGTAGATAATAAATATATAACTATAAAATTTAGCCTATCATCTTATTTTGGATGAGCACATCCAAGTAATTATATCAAAACATTCAATTTTGATAAAGAAACTCAAAAAGACATTTCTTTGGAAGAATACTTAACATGAAAAGCTGATTATCTAACTAAACTTTCAAATTTATCTTATGCTGCATTGTCAGGAAATGAAGCCTTGACAGATTTGAATCGGATAAAAGAATGAACAGCCGCTACAGGCACAAACTACCAATTTTTTAATGTAATAGACTGATGACTTACTGTTTATTTCCCTGCATATCAAGTTGGTCCTTATGCCGCTTGAGAACAATCTATAGATATAAAACTAGACGATATAAAATAGAAAATTTATAGAATTAATCTATAAATCTTTAGATAAGCAAATAAAGAGAGGGGGAAAACAAACCTCTCTTTTTTTGATATAAAATAATTTTTTTTAAAAAATAAAATACCAGACATAATTATATATTTTTATAATATATTTTCCTATCTTCAAAAAATACAGAAAATTATATTTGATTTTCTGATAAAAATTATTATAAATTTTTTAATTTTATATAAATAGATATTCAAAATGCCTGAAAGCAGATATGACAAATGATTAAGTCTTGGTTATCCTAGTTTTGGCAGTCAAAGAGAATATAGAGATTATATAGAAAATTGTGAAGAGATAGAGTGTGTCCTTGGAAGAAGAGTAATAGAAGATAGAAAAAGAAACATAAAGACTGTAGAATATAGAGAAAGCATCTCTTCTCTTTGAGAAGCAAAGAAAAGAAAAAAGAGATAGTAGTCCAATTGAAAATTTAAAAAACTTATTTCCGACAAAATTTAAAAATAAAAATAAACTGCCTGATTGGGCAGTTTTTTCATTACTATTTTCAAAGGTTTGCAACGTCTTTAGGGTAGATTATTTTATCTATGATTCAATAATTTAAAGCATCTTCTGCTGTCATGTATTTATCTCTTTCCATATCTTGAGCAACTCTTTCCAATGGTTGTCAACTATGAAAAGCTGTTATTTCATTAAGTTTTTTTTTGAGCCTCAAAATCTGTTCAGCGTGAATAGCAATGTCTGTAGCCTGTCACTCAAGTCATGATAATGAAGGCTGATGTATCATTATTTCAGCGTTTGGCAGAGCAAATCTTTTTCATTTACTTCATCAGTTTAAGAGGAATGCTCACATACTTGCAGCAAGTCATAGACATACAGTCACTACATCACACTGGATATACTGCATAGTATCGTATATAGCAAGTCATGAACTAACCACTCAACCAGGTGAATTTACATACATCAAAATATCTTTTTCAGGATCCTGTTTTTCCAAATACAGTAATTGTGCTATTATAAGGTTCGCCATATTTGGCTCTACTTGTGTTCACAAAAATATTATCCTATCCTCCAACAATCTGGAGTAAATATCATAAGCTCTTTCTCATGCGCTTGTTTTTTCTATTACGGTAGGTATTATCATTATTTTATTTTATATATATAAATACGTCTTCTTTGGGAAATCTTAATTTAGCCATTTTGGAGTAAACATCATCCTCTGATCTGTAACCTATAGGACACAGTGTTATAGATCAAAGTGATAATTTATCTAATCACAGTATTTCATCACACTTATCATTATCAAACCACTCTATAGGACAGCAATCTATGTCTAACATCGCACAAGTATACACCAAGAATCCTAATGCAATATAAACTTGTTTTTGCAGCCAGACATTGCCATCATGTTCTTTGGAGGCCTTGGAGATAGCTCTATTTCTAAACATCTCCAATTCCTGAAAAGGCACATGTCTTTTTTCAGATATCTCTTTGATGTATTTATCAATATGATCTTCTCACATATCTTTGATATAGCACAAAACGATGAGATGTGAACAGTCAGTGATTTGAGATTGATCTTTTGCTATTTCTCTTATCTGTTGTTTTATTTTTGGGTTTGTAATTACCACAAATTTCCAGCCTTGTAATCCATAAGAAGAAGGAGCAAGCCTGATACTCTCCAAAATAGTATCAAGATCTTTGTCAGACACTTTTTTATCTTTATCAAATACTTTTACCGAGGCTCTAGTATTTAATTTTTCTATTATATCCATAAAGATTTTTTATGCAAATAAAAGCAATAACAATTTTAAATATTTTGTAAGTAAAATCAACTTGAATTTTTAAAAAATTCTTTGGGAGAATACTTGAGAAAAAAATAAAACCAACAATCGTTATTTTATATCCAAAAATATATTAATTTTTTCTATGTTTTTTGTAAAATCAACTTGAATTTTTGAAATTAAACGTTAAAGTTGTATATATTTATTTAATAAAATAAAATAACAGATGAATAAAAAAATCTTTATGTTTATGCTATTAATTTTTGGTTTATTTTCTCTTACTAGTATAAACATAGTAAGTGCAGACAACGATGATGAAACTTGAAATGTCAATTATACATATTCTGGAATCGATGAAGCAAAACAAATTTTATCTGACAAATTAGACGAATATAACACAGCTTTGGTAAATTCTCTAGAGACTTTACAAAGTAAATTTAAAAACAATACAGATTATCTAATCCTCAAAGCTCTCGGGAAAATAAATATCGGAGATATAAACGTCAAAATGCTTGAACAATATTTTAGTATAAAAACTTCTCTGGTTTCTGATTACACTACTATAAATTCAAACTTTTCAATACTTGAAGAAAAGAAAAAATATTGACTTGTTTCTGATACAGATTACACCAGTCAGAAACAGAATTTAAACGCCTCCGTTGATGCATTTTTCAGTAAATATTTATCTCTGATTACAGGATTTAACTCCACATACAGCGGAGATAGCGGACAGGTAGCAAATTTCAGCGGAAATATTACTAACCTCATATCCTCAAACCAGTCAATATTATCAGGATACGAAGCTCAATACTCTACAATGCAGGATATTGTTTCTAAATACAAAACGTTTGATACATATGTGAATCAAATTAAAAATTTATACGATGTAAATTATGACAATCTTTATAATTATATTTCAGATGTAAAGGATATTACAGCAAAAGATTTGGAATCTTCTCTGGAAAAACAAATAAGCAATTATTATTCTCAATACAAAAATCTAGAGTATTACAGCGGAGACATCTCTTCCTATAAAGACTCTACAATCTCTTCATACAAACTTGAAATAGATAATTTTTTAGTAAGTCTTATAAAATCTTTTTATACATCAGATGAATATGATTTTATTACCAATAATTATCTTTCTTTTAAAACAACTTATATGACCGGCGACGATATAGATTTTAATGCTCTTGTAAATACATCTTTATCCGGAGTATATACAAAGCTTAACTCTACAATGGAAGACGTAAACGCAAACATAAAAGCTAAACTCAACGCTCTAAACAATCCTTGAACCGTAAATGATGTACAGACAGTCTTGAATCAAGAAGTAGAAAACTATTACAAAACAAACAAACAAACAAAACTTGACGATTTTAAATCTTATCTAGACAAGGAGGTAGAACTTATGACTTATAAAACTTCAAGCGAACTTGATTCTTATAATGTGATAGCAGGCAGAGTCAGTGATGCTCAATCCTTAACATGAGAAGAAAAGCTAGCCGCACTGAAATCATTGATTGATGATATATCAACATTTGAAAGTGGTCTTATAGACCAATCACTAAAGTCTCAATCAATGAAAATATGGGCTCAAGCTAAAATTGATTATATAGACGCATACATAGAAAACTGAAATTTTAACGTGGTAGCAGCCAAATACGGAGATATAGATTCCCAATTAAAAAGTATAATGTTATCATTGGAAGAAGACGCTAAAACAAAATGAAAATCTGATACACTTATAGGAAAAGTACAAACCTGAATAGTAAATGCTGAAAAACTTTTGGCTAAAGATAATGTTTCAAGTAAGAACCAATATCTTATCTTAAAAATAGAAAAAGCCTTGATTCGGTTTATATATATAAAATAATTTTCTTTATGAATAAACTAAAAAGGAATAAATCATTTACCATTATAGAACTTTTATTTGTAGCTGTTGTTTCTGCTATGATTCTTACCGTAGTTATAATGCTATATATAAGAATGATAGGAGTAAAAAGTGAAATAGAATGAAAACAAACCTTGATACAATCCGCTTATGGAATGATGGAAAGGGTTGGAGTATTGATGCAAAACTATACCATAGATTATGAAGAATATTATAACAGAAAACTTCACTGATGTGGCGGAGGAATGTGATGATGATTTTGGAATGTAGATAAGACTTGAGAAGGAGGAACTTGAAATTGTGCAAATTTCACAGAATACGGCAATAATAGTTCTTATGCTTTTGGTTCTTATGCTACATGATTTTGGACCCCATGAAGTGATGGGATCTGGGGAACTGATGACGACTATGACGCTGGAGATTCTGTTGATGCGATATCAGACAATAATAATGTGCAAGAACTTTATCTTATTTCCAAAGATAAAAAAGAAAGGCTATTTTTGAGAAGAAAATTTTTGTGAACTGCTAACTACTCATGATTTGAGGCAGGTAATAACTATACTTCCGACAGACTATACAGCATACAAATGTTAAGACTCAGATGATTTGACGCTGGTAAAGATCACAATTTTACGATTAATGCTACAAATGGAGCCTATGACGGAAAAATAGACACTCGAGCTTGTGACTACTCAAAATGATTCACTTGAAGTTGAGCAGCATTGCCTTCTCCATACTCCAATTATCATCTGCCTGCTAACTCTGACGATTGTCGAGTAGACTTTTTCCCAAGTAATCTAACTATATCTTCTTGGAATTTGGAAATAAATCCTACCAAAGACCCTACTTTAGCTTGGGACAATTTGGATGTACAAATGAATCCATATGTAAAAATAAACATAAAAGCCAAGTTATTTGCTGAATCATGGTTTTCTAAAATCCCAAGCAAAAGACTAAACAACTACGAAATAAATTTACAAACTATGTTTAATATAAAAACTAATTATGCAAATCCTTCATCAAATACTCAAGACATAAGCGTTTCCGGTTTGACACCTGCTTCTGCAACTAGTAGTTCCTGATGATGAAGTACGCCGACTTCTACTCCTATTAATGGAGTATGCTGAACAGCAAATAAAACTTATTCATACACAGATACAAGTTTTGGTAGTGATACTCTATGTACTTCGTGAACTGCTAGTCCTGCCAGTATTATTTTCCCAGATCCTGGAACTAGTGTTTCACGACAATGTCTATGATTAAGTTGATGAGTAGACACTGTTTGTACTGCAAGCAGGGATAATCTAACAATAGTACACACTGAATGACCTCTCTGACTTTGAGATAATTTTTGATGTGCTTTATCTTCCGATGCTTCCGTGTACTGCTGGGGCTACAATGGACAATGAGCTCTATGAGATGGGACAAAAGTAAGTAGAACTACTGCCAGCAAAATCCCTACCAGTATACAATTTAGTGCCATTGGAGCAGGGTTTTATCATGCTTGCGGAATAACCGCAGCTGGAGATATATACTGTTGGGGAGATAACGCCTTCTCTCAATTATGAGATGGAACTAATACAGACAGAACGTCTCCCACAAAAGTGAATACTAGTATAAAATTTAAATACATGAGCGTGTGATGAAACAACACCTGTGCTATATCCACAGACGATTATGTATATTGTTGGGGACGGAATCTTGACTGACAAATATGAGACGGTACAAGCGGAGTTGGCACTAATAAAGCGGTTCCGACCAAAGTAAGCGGGACTTTAAAATTTGCTACAATAACCGTGGGAAGTCGACATGTATGCTGATTATTGGACGATGGTACCGCTTACTGCTGGGGAGGAAACAACAATGGAGAATTATGAGATGGAACAAAAATAGATAAAAATGTTCCAACAGCTGTATCCACAACATTAAAATTTACTCAAATAACATATGGCTGCGGATTGTCTACTGACGGTCGGACTTACTGCTGGGGAGCAAATGAACACTCACAACTTTGAGATGGAACTTCAGCAACTTTTAGATCTAAACCTTCCAAAGTATATACCACCGTCAAGTTTTCTTACATATTTGGGAGGGGAGACAGATATTGAGTAACCTCAAACTTTACTCCTTATGTATGGGGGATCAACTGATATGGGCAAGCCTGAAGACCAGCAGGAAGCAGCGGAGGAGCCGACCGGATTACTCTTCCTATGACATTAAGTGCTAGTACTATGAAATTTTCTAGTATAGATGACTGATGAAATTTTTGTTGTGGAATAAACGCGGCAGATAATAAAGTGTATTGTTGGGGACGGGGAGCCGGTGGAGAATTATGAAATTGAGTATCAAACTCATCTCTTTACCAACATATACCTGTGCC
>CALFEN010000067.1 GCA_937950065.1 uncultured bacterium
TTTGATGATTTATGATTTTTTTATAAAAAATATGATCATCAGGATGTTGTTAAGGAATTGGCTTTTTATGCGATGAGAATATTCGCTTTTGAGATGGTCGATGCTTTTGTTCAGACTTGAGAAAAAAACAGGAATTTGATTTGGTGAACTATCCATGAACAGATAAAATTTTTCTGACTGGAAGAAGCAATAAAGCCAAAGTCTGTTCAATCAAACTCAGATGAAATTGATTCTGATGATTTTTCAATGACTCAGTTGGAAGCTAATAAAAGAGGATTTGAAGAAGAATTGAATACTTATATAGACCAATGTATGTCATGATATGATATGGATTGAGTTGTTTCCAAGTCATGATGAGATGTTGCTTGAGCACTAAATCAACAGATATAATAAAGATTTTTATTCAAAACGGTATTTTATAGATATTGTATAAGATTGAAGATAAGATATTATTTGTATATAATAAAAAGCCTATGTTTAGTAGGCTTTTTTTAGTTTGATAATTATATTATGGTTTCAAGAAGTATTTTGAAAGGAAAGATAATAAAGCTTTTGGAAAGCTGACGGAATATATCACAAGTCTGCAATGAGATATGAATAAGCAGACAAACTTTTTATAATCGGACACAAAAAGGCGATAGATTTACCCAAAAGATAGAACTGGCACAGACTGCGTTGGAACGCAAGTCCAATGAGATAATAATGCAAGCTTTACAAGATTGAGATTTATCTATAGCAAAGCGATATCTGGATAGAAAAATGAAATATCACTGAGAAGAAAAATCTTCTCAAAATTCTTTGGATGATATTATCAAAGAGATAATGGAAGAAGAAAAACCTTTGGTTAGCGAAGATTCCCAAGGATAACAGTGCTGTCTGCTTCTGCTTCCAAAAGCTTGTGTGCTCAGGTTATCATTGTTTCCCGATTTTGACACCAAAAGACTATTCTGCGCGGTCATCATCTCATTATTTGATTTCTGAGCCAGTAAATAGCAAATTGAGTACCGTCCATCTGTTCTTCAAATGAAGGTCTGTCCAAATTGTCCAATAATTCTTTATTGGCAGTATTGACTATATATATTATTTTGGGAAGGTCGCTATAACATAGTTTGGAGCTTACGCCTTCCATTCATTCTAGAGGATGTATGTATTCCATATTTTTTTAGTTATTTCCCCAAACGCTGGTTTTGTAAGCGACTATTTTTTTAGGATTCTTTGATTTTCTTTTTAGAAATCATACTAACTTTGATAGTCTAGATTTTCAGGTTTCAGTGTCTGCACTTATTATTT
>CALFEN010000068.1 GCA_937950065.1 uncultured bacterium
ATTGCTCTTGTCATGCTGAATTAGTATCTCCACTAAAATCTCAAGTAAGTAATTCTTCCATAGGAATTTGTTCATCATCTCAAGTGCTTGAAGTGCTTATAGTTTGGCTCTGTTGAATTCCACACCCAAACAAAAAGAATGGTAAAATAAAAAAGATATATCTTTTTTGCATTAGTAATATAGTTTTAAAAAATAAAATATAAGAATATATTTATCGATTATGTAAGAAAATTCAATAGATTTTTTTATAGAAAATTTATATATAGATATAAATTTTCTAAATAACATTTTCCCCTCAAAATTAATTGAATTTTTATCAAAAATCATTAAAAATAAATTTATTTAAATTTTGATAAAAATAAAATGATAGAAAAATACGAATATAGAATTTGACTCGAAATTCATATAAAATTAAATTCCATAAACAAACTTTTTTGTCAGTGCAAAAACGAACAGGAATTTGATGATCTACAGGCAAATACCAATGTTTGTCCTGTATGTATGGGACAGCCTGGAGCTCTGCCTGTACTAAACAAAGAACCTTTGGAAAAAGCAATACTTTTGGGACATGCTTTAAAATGTCAGGTCAATGAATTTTCTGCGTTTGACAGAAAATCTTATTTTTATCCTGATCTGCCAGCAGGGTTCCAGATTACACAGCTTCCTTTCCCTACAAACTGAAATGGTCTTGTAAACTTTTTTATAAATAATTTTGAAGACGAAGTAGAGATAAAAATAGAAAGAGCTCACATAGAAAACGACGCTGGGAAAACAATCCACGAATGATGAAAATGAATACTTGACTACAACCGTGCAGGTACTCCGCTCGTAGAAATTGTAACATTCCCGGATTTTACCTCTGACGAAGAAGTAGTGGAATTTCTCAAGGAACTTCAGAGAATTGCTAGATATAATAATATATGATTTGCTGACCTTGAAAGATGACAAATGAGAGTAGATGTAAACATTTCTGTCAGAAAAAAATGAGAAACCAAACTTGGTACCAAAGTAGAAGTTAAAAATATGAATTCCTTTTGATCTATCAAGAGAGCTATAGAATTTGAATTTGAAAGACAGGTAGAACTTATAGAAAAGTGATGATCAGTAGATCAGGAAACCAGATGACGAGATGATGCTCAAAAGCTCTCTTATACTATGAGATCCAAGGAAGATTCTCTAGACTATAGATATTTCCCAGAACCTGATCTTCCAAAACTCAAACTAGAAAAAGATTATATAGATGAAATCAAACAAAGACTTGTAGAAAGTCCTTACAGTAGGATCAAAAGATACAAAGAAGAATATAAATTTAATAAAGAATATATAAATTCGTTGATATCAAGTCACGATATTAATGATTATTTTGAATATATGGTTCAAAATTGAATAGATTATGCTTTGGCTGCCAAATGGATAGTAGGCTCTGTACTTAGATTTCTATCTGATGCTGGGACAACTATTGCTGACTTGAAATTTACCAAAGAACAGTTTATCTCCTTCCTCAAACTTATCCAAGATGGTAAGCTTATGGATTCTCATGCCAAACAAGTATTATTTGAAATGAAAGATACTGGCAAAAATCCTGAAAAAATTATTGAAGAAAAATGATTAAAACCTATAGATAACTCTGAAATAGAAAGCATAGTCCAGCAGGTTCTAAATGATAATCCTAATGCTGTAGAAGATTTTAAAAACGGAAAAATGAATGCTGTAGGATTTTTGGTTGGGCAGGTAATGAAAAAATCTGCCGGCAAAGCTGATCCAAAAACAGCCAAAGAACTTATAGAAAAAGCACTGTCTTTATTATAAACAAATGTCTTTTTTAGACTAAATTTAATCAAATATTAAATGTCATGAGGAAAATATTAATTTTTTTATTTTGATTCATTTTCTTTAGCTCTTGTTTTGCGTTGACTGGAGAAACCTGATTTGACCCAAATGATCAGGCAGGTTATTTTGTTTCAAACTATGAAGTAGACTTGGATATTACAAATACTTGAATACTAAATGTTGTAGAAATAATCAAAGCAAATCTTACAAGATATAGAATATGACCTGTCAGACTTGTTCCTAGTAGTTATTCCCCGCCAGATATTTCCTTCTTCCAAAATTTTGAAAAGAAAATCTTTGATATAAAACTTGACCAAATCAGAGTTGCTTGATTTAGATACTTACCGCTTTTTTTGAAATGAGTCCGAAATATCAGAATAGGAGAAGATGAAGATTATGCCAAATGAAATAAACAATATATCATTAATTATGAAGTTCATAATGCTATAAATAAAACATCAAACCATGCTGAATTTTTTTGGAATATAGTGCCTGACAATTGGGACAGCAGAATAAACTCTGTAAATTTTAAAATAAAATTACCAAAAAATATTACTCTAAACGATAAAAATGCTTATGTTTTTTACAAAAAAGATTGAAAAATAAATACTTTACAAAATATTCAATATTGATCCAATTTTATCAGCTGAACCTTGACAGAACAACTCAAACCTTGAGAAAATATAGGTATTTGAATAATATTTCCAAAAGATTATTTTAAGAATGATTTAAAATGAAATTTTAACTTTTTTGTAAAAACCAACATCTGGACGATAATTACTTGGGTATTGATAATATTTGCTATATTCACTTGAATAGTAGTCTTTAGTACTAAAGATAAAGAACCTCCACTTACAAAATAATTTCTTATAAAAATTTAAATTTAAATTTCCACTTCAATTCTCTCTTCAGAAGATAAACCAACAA